>NZ_JAKKSJ010000017.1:0-115794 GCF_025653365.1 Shewanella sp. SW32
ATAAATTGACCTGTATAACTCCTTACCAAGGTTTCCTTTTAATATTTTAAAACGGTACTTCGGAGTCCAAACAATATGATATTTGCAACGCCAATAAACATGTGATGAACTTCTATAATCGCCCATGCTTTTCGTTTCCTCTTACTTGTGGTGAATAAGAAGTCTCTTTTAGCATGGGCGTAATTCAGGCTATAGCCTCAAGGAACAATCACCACCGCCAGAGGCGGTGGTTTGGGGATGACAATAAAAGGGGCTTTAGCCCCTTTTATCTGAGATAAGACTTAACTTAAACGTAGATCCGTTTGTATATCAATACTGATATCGACTTAAACCACCACATCGTGCAAATAGGTTTGTGCCCACGCAATCGCTTGACCACGGCTAGACACTCCAATTTTACGGAATACTCGGTACAAATGGGTTTTTATCGTGCTTTCACTGACAAACAACTGATTGGCGATATCTAAATTAGTACTGCCCGTCAACAATGCTTGTAATACTTCACGCTCACGGATAGTTAACGGTTCAGTGTCTTCAAACAACCCAAAATCATCATTTACCCCATTAATGAGCTGAATTGGGATGACCCTATGACCTCGTAAAATATTCGAGAGTCCAAGGCTTATCTCAGTTAAACCTGCATCGAGATAAAACACCCCTGCAGTTGTGGCTGCTTGCATTAAGAAACGTGCATCCACTTGTTTAGGGAACTGCAAATAGACAACTCGCACACTCGGTTGCTCACGGGCAAGTAAACGTTGAAATTGATGGGCTTTTTGAAGATCAACAGTCGCTAAATCGATCACGACCATGGAGGCATTATTATCTTTGATTTTCTCACACATCTCATCAGGGCTGACTTGGGTCAACTTAACGAGAAACTCCTGCGGCCAACGTCCTGCGAGCAATTCCATCAATACTTGCGATCGTGACACTACAATCCAATGTAATATTTTGAACATCCTGCTCACTCCCTGTCTGGTTAACGATTATTCACTTTAAGGATCTAAGATCCTCCAAATACAACTTCAACATCCGTTCAATAGACTTCCAAGTCTACCGTGGTCACGATATTAGCATTAGATAAAACAGATTAAAAAGACTTACGTAAAAAATATTTACCGTACGCAAATCAAAAACTTCTAACACTTTCGTTGACTACACTATCAATCAGAAGTCTTAATTAAAACTGAAAAAAGTTACTGAAATTTTAGGATAAAAGCGTAAGATCATACCAACACAAAAAATAAGGAAATTCCATGTCCAGCAGTAACCCCACCGCTTTTGAAATAAAATCCTATCCTGTGTGGGACAAACCGACGCGATTATTTCATTGGATTAATGTCATTCTTGTGCTCGCACTCACCTTAGTCGGTGGCATCATGATGTATCGCACTGAGCTAGGCATATCTGAGTTAACAGGTAAAATTGGCTTGAAAACTTTACACGTGTGCATAGGATATGCGTTCGCAATAAACCTCATCGTCCGCCTTGTGTGGGGTTTTATCGGTAACAAATATGCGCGTTTCAGCCACATGTTTCCCAATGCTAATAGCAAAAGCGAATTAATAGCTTATAAGACTGAATTAGCCGCGGGGAAAAATCCGCAGTATTTAGGTCATAACCCTAAAGGTAAATTTGCCGTGCTGGCCATCATGTTGCTATTAGTGACCATAATGATCACTGGACTTTTCCGTGCAGGTACAGATATTTATTATCCGCCGCTAGGTAGTGCTGTACAAAGTTATCTTGCTGATACCAATGTCGAACCTACAAGCTTAAAACCCTATGATGCAACGGGTGTGAATGCAGAAAAAGCGGATGCACTTAAACCAATGAAAGGATTGGCAGGTCAAGTGCACGTCTATGCGGTTTATGTGTTGTTACTGCTGATGTTATTACATGTATTCGCGGTGATTTATACTGAAGTAAAACGTCAACCAGGGATTATTTCAGCCATGTTCTCCGGCAAGAAGATCATCCAAGGCCAACCAAAAGATGAGTAATGTTTAAAAAACTGACGCTTGTTTTCCAAC
The DNA here is from genome assembly GCF_025653365.1 of Shewanella sp. SW32. NCBI lineage: Bacteria > Pseudomonadati > Pseudomonadota > Gammaproteobacteria > Alteromonadales > Shewanellaceae > Shewanella > Shewanella sp. SW32. Next base: position 2,037 of record NZ_JAKKSJ010000017.1, read on the forward strand.
AAGCGTCAGAACAAATGCTCCCAAATATTAATGGTTCTGTTGACTTAACCATTGCAATTTTGCTTTATACTTTTGTAGGTTATCAGGTAATTTTGCTAACTCTAACGCTTGATGCAAAGACTCTTGTGCTGAGCGTATATCTCCCAAGGCAAACTGGGCTTTAGCAAGATCATAGTATGCTCTATGGAAGTAAGGCGTATTATTTAAAAATTTTTTTAAATAGACTTGTGCTTTTTTATAGTCCGCAGATTTTAATGCATCGAGCCCTAAACCGTACCATTCATAAGGTGTTGAGTCATTAAGAGCAAGTAGTTGTGCCTCGACTGAACTTAGCTCTTTTTTATCATCAATCTGTCTTAAAAGTTGTCGATAATTACTAAGTAACACAACTTGGCTATCAGCGATTTCAAGCCCATATTTATAAAAATCCCGAGAAGTGTCATAATCGCCTGCACGACGGTGTAATATTGCCATCATATTTATAACAGGTGAGTACTTAGGCGCTAATAAAACCCCTCTTTCAAGCATTGCGAAACTTCGACTTAAGTCACCTTCCAGCAAAGCATCTGCTGCAAGATTACGATAAAACATCGCAAGAAACTCCTGCTCACTAACAATAGCGCCAGCTCGATCATTCACGTCTGGAAAATAATCAATAACAGTATAATTTCCACCACTTAGATAGTGACCCTTATATGCACTATCAGATAGAAAAACGCGAACATGATCCGAACTAACAACCAAATCATCTTTAATATCAGTAAGTAATGGAGAAGAGTGAATTACTTGAAAAGTGGTTTCTACATTCAATATATTAGCAACTGCATAAGTCAACAAAGCTAGACTCATACAATTTCCACTCTGGGTTCTCAATGCTTCTGATGCGATATAATTTCTACCCTCGTAGTTAAAGTGTTGCATTTTACTACTGATGAATTCAAAAACTTGTTTTCTGGGTGAAAGTTTTTCAATCTCTTTTCTTCTTATGAAATCATTTAATTCAGTGCGCTGTTCACTTGTAAGACTTGATAAGCTATCAACTGACGGAACAGGAATAGTCTGAGTATTGAATAATGCGCTATGTGATGCAGGTAGGACTAAAGGCTTACGTGTGAGCAACTCATCGACTGAGGAATATGAAACACACCCAGAGACAAGACTTAATAAAATAAAAAAAGATAATATTCTACAAGGTGTTAAATAAAATGCTACAGGAACTCTTCTTTTTTTAGAGTTAGATGAAAATAAATAAAAAACATTACTTCCATGTTTGGTCATTTCACTTCCCTATAAAATCAATTTACATACTGAATACAAAATGTATACCACGAATGCAAATACCCTGTCAAAACCATCACTGTTGTAACCGATTTTGATTTACACATTGACACAATGTGCCAGTAAAGATATGAAAAAAATATTATTTGAATTACATTTATTTTGGCACTTAGAGTTACCTAGAATAACTATTCAACTTCTACTCCCTCTATGCAAAAAAACACCAGCAATTTGCTGGCGTTATTTATTTAGACTTGAAGGCTCACGCCAACGTTTCTAACATTTTTTGATTATTTTTTCAGAATAGTCGCTGGGGTACGACCATCATCATGGCAACTTTCACAGGTAGGTTTTTGACCGACATTCATATCATGTACCGCATGACAATCTGCACAGACTAAATTACCGTCATGTGGCTTATGCACAGCGTCCATTTCAGCATAGGTACCATGACAACTTTGGCACTGTGCAAATTCAAAGGCACCATCCGCAGAAGGTGTACCATCTTTATGACAGCTTTCGCATCCACCTGACTCAGCATGGAAATCAGACAATTTTTGATCTGCAGCAAATGCGGTTGGCGACAGCGCTAACGCTGCAAGACTTGCCCCGAAAAGTGCACTTAATAGTTTTTTGCTCACAATAGTATCCTCCAATGGCGATTGTCAGTGGAAATTCTTGTCAGGGTGACTTCCATCTCTCAACCAAAATAAATAGCACGACTCGATATAACTTAGCTAAGGATGAACGAATAAGCAAACCCAAACTAAGCGACACAACTTTATCAACATACTCAAGGGTAAAATGTGCGCTGCATCATGTAACCACATGCTTATATAAGAGTTTTACATCTACCTAACCTAGAGGCTACATAATGTAAATCCCTAAACTGGCAAGCGACAGAATAAATCCCCCTTAATCTAAAACTAAAAGCTCGATTCATGGTGATACTTAAGACAAAGTGATAATAAAAAGGAATGACAATAAGTGAATGGGTACAGAGTACTAGACGAGGATGCTTTAAATAGTGAAGGCACAACATTCAACCAAAACGCCTCTGGCACTTAATTCAAATGCCAGAAGGAATTAGCGATAACGGTTAACTCGCCCACTATAACCAATGATACAAATAGCTATTAGACAGGTAGGCATCAACTCGCATCAAGTTTATTGTCAGCCTCAAGCTCTGTTTTAGGCCAAGCGTTAATCACGGCTTTGACCAACGATGCTAATGGAATGGCAAAGAATACTCCCCATACACCCCATAAACCGCCAAAGACTAAAACGGCCGCTATGATGATCACCGGATGCAAATCCACCGCATCGGAGAATAAAATAGGCACGAGTAAATTACCGTCGAGCGCCTGAATAATACCGTAACCCAACATTAAATAGCCAAATTCAGAACTAAAACCCCACTGAAAAAATGCCACTAGGGTGATAGGTAATGTAACTAAGGTTGCACCGACATAAGGGATCAATACCGATAACCCCGTTAACACACCGAGCAACACCGAATATCGCAGTCCCATCAAGGCAAACAAAATATAAGTTGCGACACCAACAACCACGATTTCGATCACTTTGCCACGAATGTAATTAAAAATCTGTTGGTGCATTTCAAACCACACTTTACGCGCTAACTGGCGATTTGCGGGAAAAAATCGCTTACTGCCGCTAATCAGTTGATCTTTATCTTTTAAAAAGAAAAACACCAGTAAGGGCACTAAAATCGCGTACACCATCAAGACGAGTAAAGAAGCTGAATAACCGATTAATTGCTTAGCAATATCCAACACATGTTGAGTATCGAGCAGTTTTTTAAGCTCACCAACCATCAGATCTAACTGCTCTGGATTGATAAATCGTGGATATTGATTGATCAGTGTTTGTATTGTCAGCAAGCCTTTATCTATCATGCTAGGCAAGTCGGCAATTAAGCTAACACCTTGACGCCACACACTCGGAATTAAGCCAAATGTCAGTAAAACCACGATTCCCAAAAACAACACAATAACCAAGGACGCACCAGCGGTGCGATTAATCCCCAATTTAAGCATTTGCGCCACAGGCCATTCCAATAGAAATGCCAACACAAGAGCGACCAACAGCGGAGCAAGTAAACCTGCCGCAAAATAAATCACTAGCGCGAGCCCGACAAGAATAGCCATTAAGGTCACAGCTTGTGGATCACTAAAGCGCTCTTGGTACCAACGAGAAAAAACAGTAAACATGGATCATTCCAATATAGTGATGGCTGGCGAGGCTTCCCAAACGCTCAGGAAAGTTTATTTATCATGATGCTATTCGAGACTTTACTCAGTTAGACTTTCGCTCCTACACGTCAGCTAAATCAAAAAATAAACTGATAGGAGTAAACAACCGAGCCTGAGCGGCACTCTGGCTCAGAATTAAGCGATTAATGTTAGTCTCAGAAGATTTAAACATAAAAATCCTCAATTTATCCCTGAGATAGATCAACTTTGGTGACCATCAAGGCTAACAGACTTGCATCATTATGCAACTCTTGCACGACATGCCCTTGTTTTTTTAAATATTGGGGAACATCTCGCCGCGAACCAGAGTCTGAGAGTAAGATATGCAACTGCTCACCCTCTCGCATTGGCTTCAATGCAAGCTTCACTTTCACTAAGGGTACTGGACAACGAAAGAGCGTTAAATCAATAAAAATCATAATGAACTTGCTATAGACGAACTTGGGCCATTATCCTAAGTTGCACCTCAAACTACAAGCTAAGTGCAGTATCTGCCTTTAGTTGAGATAATTAGAAATAAAAGGATCCGCTTGCGTAACTTGACTTTTTTGACTCGATTCAAACCTTTTGTTGCAGGCGCACTCTCCTTGATGCTGCTAACCTTCGCCGCCAAAAGCTTTGCCAACAATGACTTACCGGATTTAGGTACGGCCGCAGTTAACACCTTCAGCCTTGAAAAAGAAATGGTTTACGGTGATGCTTATATGCGCATCATTCGCTCATCGGCACCTATGCTAAATGACCCCGTGTTGAGTCAATATCTTACCGAGCTTGGCAATAAACTGGTCGCCCATGCCACAGGCGTAAAAACGCCGTTTTATTTTTTCCTATTACAAAATGATGAAATCAACGCCTTCGCCTTCTTTGGTGGCCATGTTGCCGTGCACACAGGCTTATTTCTCAATGCCGACAATGAAAGCGAACTCGCTTCAGTATTAGGCCACGAAGTGACTCACGTTACTCAACGTCACCTTGCCCGATCCCTTGAAGCACAGCAAAAAAGTAATCCTGCAACAATTGCCGGTTTACTCGGCGCCATTTTGTTAACGATTGCAGTACCACAAGCAGGTATGGCGGCGCTTGCGACAACCCAAGCCATGGCGACACAATCGAAAATCAACTACACCCGTTTGCATGAAAAGGAAGCCGATCGCATCGGAATGCAAATTCTAGTGGATGCAGGCTTTAATCCTAATGCTGCAGCGGATTTCTTTGGTAAATTAGCCAGTCGTTATCGCTTTACCACCACACCACCACAAATGTTATTAACTCACCCATTGCCTGAATCGCGGATCACTGAAGCCCGTAACCGTGCCGAGCAATACCCTAAACGTTATATCCCTGATAATCTTAATTTTCAGCTAGCAAAAGCTCGTATTCAAGTCCGTTTTTCCAGCTATAGCGACGAAGCAGTATTAAGCATGTTTGATCGGCAGCTCAACAAACAGACCTATACCTTCAAAGAGGCAGCACTTTATGGCAAAGCGCTGGCTTTATATAGATTGAAGAAGTTTAATGAATCAGAAAAAATCGTCGATGAGCTGTTAAAAATCGATGATAACAACCTGTTTTATATAGACACTAAATCTGATTTACTGATCGAACGTAAGGACTATGCAAAAGCGATTACTATGCTCGAAGCCCAGCGTAAAATGAAACCAACGTCTCAAGTGATCAATGCCAACTTAGCCAATATATATATCGAAGCCGATCAAGCCCCCAAAGCAATCCCTTTGCTGGAAGATATGATTTTCCTCGATAAACAAAATGAACTGCCTTATCAATTGTTGACTATGGTGTATAAAAAAACCGGCAATCAAGCATTGGAATATTTTTCCACCGCAGAGCTGATGGCCTTAGGTGCTAATTATAAGGGCGCAATCGATCAACTTAACTTTGCCTACCGTGCATCCGAAAATAATCCATTACAGCTTGCACGTATTGAAGCACGTATTCGCCAGTTTAAAATGGCTGATAAAGAGATGGATGCGCTTAAGTAATAAGTTGTTTTACAAATAGATTAAAGACAATTACCCATTTATGCGCCTCGAACACACTGACGGGGCGCGGTTTTTTCTGTTATTATCCGCGCCATTGTTATTTCAGCCCGTATTGAGCCTCTAGTACTATGACCCAAGCGACGATTTACCATAACCCACGTTGTTCAAAAAGCCGTGAAACCTTAGCTTTACTCGAGCAACAAGGCTGCGACATTACCTTAGTGGAATACTTAAAAAATCCCCCTACGGCTAAAGATATCGGCGACATTCTGGTTAAATTAGGCATCAGTGCTCGCGAATTAATGCGCACCAAGGAAGCAGAATATCAAGCCTTGGGACTTGCAGACTCATCACTAACAGAATTGCAGTTGATTGAGGCTATGGTCAACACACCTAAACTCATCGAACGGCCAATTGTGCTCGCCAATCAAAGCGCAGCCATCGGCCGTCCTCCTGAGAATGTACTTACTATTCTTTAACCCATAATTTTTAAACAAAAATGGCTTTTATTTTCAACCCTTAGGTAGACTTATGACGTCCAACACCTTATTTATCCTTAGCCGTTTAGGCTACTTTGCGCTAGTGCTGCTGTTAGGCGGTTGGTTTGTTGGCCAAGGGATTAGCGGTGAATACACCCTGCTATTTAGCCTCTTATGGATAGTGCCGTTATTACTACCCGCAAAGGGAGTTTTCCAAGGTAATCCATACACTTACGCTTGGGCAAGTTTTATTCTGTGCTTATATATGTTACATGGGCTCACCCTGCTTTATGTCACCAATGATGCCTTCGCTTTTGCCTTAATCGAAGTATTATTGATTGGCGTACTGCTAATCGCTTTCCCATTTTATGCCCGCATACGTGGTCGTGAACTGGGATTAGGCCTGAAGAAAAAATCTAAAGAATAGTCCGTTCAATGTATTTTCAGTGCCGTCTCACCTTGCTAGGTATGGCGGCATTTTTTATATTAGAAGGCCAAACCTTGGCTCAAATATCCCTTATGATCTCAGTCTGAATACCCATTTTAACCTTAGTTCTAACCTCCGTTCCGACGTCAATTCCCATCACGACAAAATTAACACTTATTATACTTACACTGACTTTTTGCAACTAAGTGCCCGTGTTATAGTCAGTTTCTCACAGTATAAGCGTCCCATGACGCCACAAAAGTCTAAATAGCACAGCAGAGTTAACAAGGGAGAATGGTGTAATGGGAATGTCGATACCACTGAAATTTTTCGGATTTATGGCCTGCTCGGGCCTACTTGCGGCATGCGGAGGCGATGGTGATAGTCAACCAGATGATAGTGTAGTCACGCCCCCCTCCACTTCACTAGCACGCTGCACAGATAGCATTTCGCCACTCATTACCACCACGTCATCCTCAATTCGCTTTCAAACCGAGCAAAATTATGTGGCGGGTCAATCTAGTATTATCATTGCCAATATCCTAAATCGTGACAGCCAAGACTTAACCTTCCGTTGGCAGCAAATCGATGGCCCTAACATAGCACTAGTCAGTCAAAACAGCCCAGTATTAGCCTTTGATACTCCCACCGCAGGCGGCTACCGTTTTAGCTTGCATGTGACGGGCAGTAATCTAGATGCCACCGGAGAAATTGGCATTAATGTCGATCCCGCATCGACGGGTGTGCTAAACGTTCGTCAAGATCACCAAGTGGTTGAAGGCAATAATGTGAGCTTAAGACTCGGACAACAATCGGAATTAAGCGCAGCAAATATCTCTTGGTGTGTAGCATCTGGCCCAGATTTAATGGTCGATGTGAGCGATCCGTTTAGACCCTTGTTTACCGCGCCAACGGTCACCCAGGATACAATCACTCGGCTCAAAGTGAATGCCAACGTCAATGGCAATCAGCTTAGCGATGATGTCTTTGTGCTAACAACCTCGGTGCCAGCGATAAGCTCACCATACTTCGATACCCCAGTTGCGCGCACCCATGCCTATCGTCCGACTTCACCTTACGCCAATGTGCTAGCAAACTGTGTTTACTCCAATCAGCTTAATGATAACTGCACTATCAATACCTTACCTTTGATAGGTCAAATCTCAAGCGATCTAAATCGTGAGACGATTCTAAATCGAGTACTGGTTTCCCACGATTGGATGGGTGATAACTTTGCCGCTTTCTTAGCCCAGATGGATCCCGATAGTGACTTTGCCCGCCTGTTACAATCCGTTACAGCCGTGGTGATTAGCTATGATGTACGCCCTTCTTTTTACTGGGTAGTCACAGGGGCGATTTATCTCGATCCCAATGATTTATGGCTTACGTCAAGCCAGCGCGACACTATTAATGAGGCGCCGGATTACCGCAGTAATTTTGGAAATGATCTTAACTTTGTGATGCCTTGGCGTTATGTAAAAGATAACCAATATGCCTCCCTTGGCGTGCCTATCACCGTCAGAGCAAACCGCACATTAGCGCAAATCAATCCCGATCTGGCCTCCTTGTTGTACCACGAGCTCGCCCATGCCAATGACTTTTTTCCACGCAGCGTGCATACCACACTCACAGGGCCAAGACTGTTAGATGACTACAGCCGCCGCAATGCCAGCAAGAGTCTAATTTCAGATCAAGTCAGCAAAACCTACCCATTAACGAGCACTGAAATGATGGGACTTGCCAATGTTAGTTTCCTCGGCGCAGCGGCGAGTAATGTGCAGAAGACCTATCAAGCATCGGATGTCAGTACTTTCTTTTCTACCGATATCGCCAGCGACTTCTATGCCTATTCCAGTACCCGTGAAGACACGGCCATGTTATTTGAAGAAGCCATGATGAGTTATCGCTATCAAATATTGCGTGATGTCGCCGTCACCAATAAACCTGCGATTTTAACTGCGGATTCGCTGATTATTGACTGGGGACAAAGGGGACGAATTGCAAAAGACAGTCTAGAAAATCGCGCTGCGTTGGTGATTGATGAAATGCTGCCGGAGCTTAATGGGATCAGTCTGGTCGAAAGCCTACCCGAACCAATTAATATGGTGCAAGGTCAAAGCTGGCGTCAAACATTGGCAATATCGCCTGCGAATACGCAGCTCAAAAGCGAAAGCAATGCAGCTGCAATTAATGCCGAGTCTCGTTTTGAAGCCGAACTTCGCTTAAGTGGTGACCGTCACCAACATCCACAACAATAGCGTTTTAAATTTTAGATAAACAAAAGCCCGTATGTATTCAACATGACGGGCTTTACTCTTTTTGGCTTTAATGCCAGTAGGTTTTGTATCTTCAGAACGAACACAAACCATGCTGTATCTAAAGGTGCAGCATCTCTTTGGCAAACGGAATCGTGAGCTTACGCTGATGCACTAATGAGGCTTTATCTAACTTATCTAATACATCAAACAAGGTACGCAAATCCCGCGCCATACGGTTCAGTAAAAAACGCCCGACATCTTCCGGTAATTGCAGGCCACGCATAGCGGCGCGGCGTTGCAGTGCGGCAAGTTTTTCATCATCTGCCATGGGTTGCAGTTGGTAATTCAACCCCCATTGCATACGTGAAACAAGATCTGGCAAGAGGAACCCAGCATCCGCAGGAGACGAACTGCCGCTAACCACTAAGGCACAATTCTTATGTTCTGCAACGCGATTGTAGAGATCAAAAATCGCCTCTTCCCAAACGGGGTGGCCGGCGATAGCATCGACATCATCGATACAAACCAAATCCAACTGTTCTAGGCCTTCAAGCAATGCGGTCGAAATACTCGCATGTATGCCTAAAGGAATATAAAAGCTGCGACGTTCCACTTCATTAGCGTGGGCGCAAGCAGCGTGCATTAAATGGGTTCGACCCGATTTAACTGGGCCCCACAAATAGATGGCGGCTTCACCCTGCCCTTCGGCATTCGCTCTCAATTTTTGAATAAGTTCATCATTACCCGCGGCGGGGTAATAACTATTAAAGGTTTCGTCATCTGGCAAATGCACAGGTAGCGAGAGTTGCAAAGGTGAGTTTAAGGGCACTCGGTCTTCTCAATATTAAATAAAAACAATGCCGTGCTTAACTAAGCACGGCCGATAACATCTTAATGTAAACGCCATTCATACACAGGTTTGCCAGTTTGATTAGAGACAGGGCTAAATTCACCTGCACTCACAGGTGCGACCACAGAAATACGCGGCTCTAAGCTTAATAAGCGTTGTAAATCCGTCTCTGAGCCAAATAAATCTAACGAGAAAGTCACAGTATTACCTTGAATATGCGTTAACGTGGCATTTTTAATCGCGCTGAGTTGCTTCAAATATTTTTCAACTTCAACTAATTGCGCCATTTTTTGGATATTAACGAAGGTAACACTCGCACCAAGCTGAGTACCAGTATCGGCAATCGCATACTTAGTAAAATAGTATTCACCTAACGCCGCCATCATAGCGGTAATCGCTTGGGCCGAATTTTCAGCAGTACCGTTGTAACTGAATAACGGTGGCGTCAAAGAATCAATGGTAGCCTTAGTATAAAGATTTAAACGATAACGAACCTGATTCCCGGCGGCATCAATTGCCACTAGCGCCAAAAAGTCAGCTTGATAGCGGCCAGACACACTCGCCACGATGTCGGCAAACATCCCTTTAATATCGTTAGGATTTATACCCATCAACTCATCAAGATCTAAGATAGGCAAGAGTACAGGTATACCGCGGGCATAGGAAAAATCGCTAAAAATCTTACGTTCGGCTAACGCAGATGAGTCACCCAATATCATAGTGTCGCCATCACCAGGCATAGCGACCCAAAATAAGGTCAGCGGGCGTTGAGTTCCCCAAACAGGCAATTGTGCCTGACGCAGTAACGCCACTATGCGGCGGTGCTCAAAACTCGCGGTCAACAGCAATTGGCCATTTTGCTCGATATAACCATACTGGCTCAGCAAGGTATCAGGATTACTGAGCTGAGATTGGATCAGGCTGTTATCGAGGGATCGCGCCGTCCCAGTGTTCTTGATAATGACATGCTCAAGTGCACTTTTTAAGGCTTTGTCGCGTTCAGCAACTGCGCGCGAAGACACAGGCACATTGGCCTCATCTAATTTACTCACCTCAACAGCATTGACGCTATTAATCGTGAACAGACAATATAGAAATGCAATTAAGCTCGGCTTCAATAGGAATTTCAGCATCTTTGAGTAGTTGAAGTAGCGTCAGATGAGACAAATTGTACCATAGTTAGCGCCTTAAGCGAGTCTTGCCAAAATTTAGCCCCATTTCCGTGCCAGCCATAGCACAGAAAACCCAAACAGTGATCAACGTCGGCAAAACAGGCGATTTTCTTCTGCTCAAAATCCAACAAACTGTTATCATTTGGCGGTTTACCCTAAATTAACGAGAATAATAAATGAGACGACTCGCTATCCCCCTACAGGGCGCGCAAATGCTATTTGTGGCCTTCGGTGCCCTAGTACTAATGCCGCTACTTACAGGACTCGACACCAGTGTGGCATTGTTTACCGCTGGTATCGGTACCCTACTCTTCCAATTGATTACTAAACGCCAAGTGCCTATCTTCCTCGCATCTTCCTTCGCCTTTATTGCCCCCATACTTTATGGCGTGCAGACTTGGGGAATTCCATCCACAATGGGCGGCATTATGGCCGCGGGCGTGGTCTACGTCATGCTCGGCGCCTTGGTTAAAGTGCGCGGTACTGACTTTATTCACAGACTATTGCCCCCAGTCGTAGTGGGACCTGTGATCATTATTATCGGCCTTGGCTTAGCCCCCGTGGCAGTGAATATGGCATTAGGCAAGAGTGGTGATGGTAGCTTGACTTTAGTCGCTACAAATACGGCGTTATTTATTTCGCTCGCATCGCTTGGTACCACTATCGCGGTGGCGATTTTCGCAAAGGGCCTACTCAAAGTGATGCCGATTTTAGCAGGTATTATAGTAGGTTACAGTTTAAGCCTAGCCTTTGGTATTGTTGATTTTGCAGTCGTGACCGCTGCAAGCTGGATTGCTATTCCTAAATTTGTCGCGCCAGAATTAAACTGGTATGCCATCGCATTTATGATCCCAGTGGCAATCGCCCCTGCGGTAGAACATATAGGTGATATTCTGGCGATATCCAACGTCACGGGTAAAGATTTTATGAAAAAACCCGGCCTGCATCGCACGCTAACGGGTGACGGGATTGCCACAATTGCAGCCGCAGCCTTTGGTGGTCCACCTAACACGACTTACTCAGAAGTGACAGGTGCAGTAACCTTAACCCGAAATTTTGATCCTAAGATCATGACTTGGACTGCCATTACCGCCATCACTTTAGCCTTCGTTGGCAAACTAGGTGCGCTGATGCAAACTATTCCCGTCCCAGTGATGGGCGGTATTATGTGTTTGCTATTTGGTTCCATTGCCGCAGTTGGCCTCAACACCCTTATTCGTAATCATGTGGATTTATCTGAGCCACGTAATTTAAGTATTGTCGGTGTTACCTTAGTCTTTGGTATCGGCGGCATGGCATTTGGCATAGGTTCATTCAGTCTGACTGGTATTAGCTTGTGCGGTATTGTCGCTATTACCATGAACTTATTATTACCCGCGACTAAGCCACACAATAAACACCACGAGTCTGATGTGACGCCTCATTAATTACGGCTTGAAGACACGATCAATTTCGAAGTAGGTCGTTGAAAAATGACCACTTTATAAAATTGATCGTTTCTTAAGAAACCACCATAAAAAAGGCCGCTGTGATATCAATCACGGCGGCCTTTTTTATGAAGCAATATTTTTATGAAGTAAGAATTAACTCTTACTCTTCAGTCTTGATCTTAGCGGCAGCCGCTTTGATCAAAGGTTGTAATTCGCCTTTTTGGAACATGTCCACTACGATATCACACCCACCGATCAACTCGCCTTCAATCCACAATTGTGGGAAAGTCGGCCAGTTAGCAAACTTAGGTAATTCTGCGCGAATGTCTGGATGCTGAAGAATATCCACGAATGCAAACTGCTCGCCGCAGTTAATCATGATCTGAGCTACCTGTGACGAGAAGCCACAGCTTGGTAACTTAGGAGAGCCTTTCATATAAACAATGATAGGGTTTTCCGTGATCTGCTGCTTAATTTTCTCTACTGTTTCCATTTTGATTCCTAAGTAGGATGACGTTGACTCAATGCGACTATTGTACGTCAGCTAGACGCAGAACAAAATCCCACAGTTTGTAAGGTTATGTCGACATTTGATTTTTCGATGGCGTCTATCTAGTCAATTAGCTAAACAATGATTCACATCACAAATTTTATCGGTACAATAGTCCCAAGTGAGCACGTTTAAGAAACGATAACCTAAGACCATGGAGAGATACTAATGGCTTTCGAATTACCCGCATTACCATATGCAAAGAACGCACTAGAACCACACATTTCTCAAGAAACCATAGAATACCACTACGGCAAGCACCACAACACTTATGTTGTGAAGCTAAACGGCTTAATCGAAGGAACTGATTTTGCTGGCAAATCTTTAGAAGATATCATCAAAACTTCTACTGGCGGCGTATTCAACAACGCAGCTCAAGTGTGGAACCACACTTTCTACTGGAACTGCCTAGCACCAAACGCTGGCGGCGAGCCAACAGGCCCAGTTGCTGATGCAATCAATGCTGCTTTCGGTTCATTCGACGCATTCAAAGCACAATTTACTGATTCAGCAGTAAACAACTTCGGTAGCGCTTGGACATGGTTAGTGAAAAAAGCCGATGGCACACTTGCTATCGTCAACACTAGCAATGCTGCAACGCCACTGACTGACAGCTCAGTAACGCCAATCATGACAGTTGACGTGTGGGAACACGCTTACTACATCGATTACCGTAACGTGCGTCCTGACTACCTTGCCCACTTCTGGCAATTAGTTAACTGGGACTTCGTTAACCAAAACTTCGCAGGTTAATTCATTTAACCTATCGTTGTTGACTGCTGCATGAGCAGTGAGTTAATCCCAGTAAAAAGAGCCCTAGTGGCTCTTTTTTTATGCCCCTCGTTTGCAGTCCATCCCTTATCCATCTGATTGCCCCTCCGTAAACTACAAGTGCAATAATTGCGTTTGCAACTATTTGTTATTGTTTTATTTGATATTTTTTTGACACAGATAGTGAGTTTATGTCTAAGATTAGAGTAGGAAGCTGGCTAGCCAGTTATCCGTTCCATGACATCACTGGCGTTTCAGGGGGTTTATATGGGCATTTTCGAGCATTACCAAAAGCGCTACGAACAAAAACTCGATGAAGAATATTCTTTGCAAGAGTTTCTGGATATCTGCAAAGGAGATCGCAGCGCTTACATGTCAGCATCAGAGCGACTATTGCTTGCAATCGGTGAAGCAGAAGTCATTGATACCGCAAAAAATCCAACACTTAGCCGTATTTTTTCGAATCGACTTATTTCACGCTATCCCGCATTTAAAGATTTCTTCGGCATGGAAGATGCCATAGAGCAAATCGTGGCTTATCTAAAGCACTCGGCTCAAGGATTAGAAGAATCCAAACAAATTTTATACCTACTGGGCCCTGTGGGCGGCGGTAAGTCATCGCTCGCCGAAAAACTCAAAGCCCTGATGCAAAAAGTGCCCATTTATATTCTGAGCGCAAATGGGGTACGTAGCCCTGTCAACGATCATCCCTTCTGTCTATTCGATTTAGAAGAAGATGGTCAGCTGTTAAAAGATGAATTCAACATTCCCAACCGCTATCTCAAAACCATCATGTCGCCTTGGGCGGTAAAACGTCTGCATGAGTTTGGTGGTGATATCTCCAAATTTCGCGTGGTGAAAGTTTTTCCATCGATTCTGGACCAAGTGGCGATAGCGAAAACAGAACCCGGAGATGAAAACAACCAAGACATTTCCTCCCTCGTCGGTAAAGTGGATATTCGTCAGCTCGAGCATTTCTCCCAAGATGATGCCGATGCTTACGCTTATTCGGGTGCATTGTGCCGCGCCAACCAAGGGGTGATGGAATTCGTCGAGATGTTTAAGGCACCGATTAAAGTGCTGCATCCACTACTAACTGCGACGCAAGAAGGCAACTATAACGGCACTGAAGGCCTATCGGCCCTGCCCTATAGCGGAATTATTCTGGCTCACTCAAACGAGTCCGAATGGTCAACCTTCAAAAATAACAAAAACAACGAAGCCTTCCTCGACCGTGTTTACATCGTCAAAGTGCCCTACTGTTTACGGGTTTCGGAAGAACTGCAAATCTATCAAAAACTGCTGATCAACTCTGAGTTATCAAAAGCGCCCTGCGCGCCAGGGACCTTAGAAACCCTAGCGCAATTTAGTGTGTTGTCGCGCATCAAGCCACCTGAAAACTCCTCCATCTACTCTAAGATGCGGGTGTATGACGGTGAAAGCCTGAAAGATACCGATCCTAAGGCTAAGTCTTACCAAGAATACCGTGATTACGCGGGTGTCGATGAAGGCATGAATGGGCTATCTACCCGTTTCGCCTTTAAGATTTTGTCGCGGGTATTTAACTTCGACCATTCAGAAATCGCCGCCAACCCAGTGCATTTATTCTATGTGCTCGAACGGCAAATTGAACAAGAACAGTTCCCCGGTGATACCGCCGAACGTTATCTTGAATTCCTAAAAGGTTATTTGATCCCTAAATATGTGGAGTTTATCGGCAAAGAAATTCAAACCGCTTACTTAGAGTCTTACTCTGAATACGGCCAAAATATCTTCGACCGCTATGTCACCTACGCCGATTTTTGGATCCAAGATCAAGAATACCGCGATCCAGAAACAGGTCAGCTATTCGACCGCGCCGCCCTCAATGCAGAACTTGAGAAGATTGAGAAACCCGCGGGGATCAGCAATCCTAAAGATTTCCGTAATGAAATCGTCAACTTTGTGCTGCGCGCCCGCGCGAATCATGAGGGTAACAATCCGCTATGGACCAGCTACGAGAAACTTCGCACTGTGATCGAGAAGAAAATGTTCTCCAACACAGAAGATTTACTGCCTGTTATTTCCTTTAACGCCAAAACGTCAAACGACGATCAACGCAAACACGATGATTTCGTCAATCGCATGATGGAGAAAGGCTATACCAAAAAACAAGTCCGACTCTTGTCTGAGTGGTATTTACGAGTTCGTAAATCTTCTTAAACTTGCGCTAACTAAGTACAGGGCTTTGGTGTTGCCAAAGCCTTCGCTGGGTTTTGGGAGGTGCGTATGGCGAACTTTATCGATAGACGGTTGAATGCGAAAGGAAAAAGCACAGTCAACCGCCAACGCTTTATCAATAGATATAAGCAACAAATTAAAAAAGCCGTCAGCGATGCAGTGACTCGTCGCAGCGTAACGGATGTAGATAAAGGCGAAAAAATCAGTATCCCAACACGGGATATCAGTGAACCTATGTTTCACCAAGGCAAAGGCGGTGTCAGGGATAGAGTGCATCCCGGTAATGACCAATTTACCCGTGGCGATAAAATTGACCGGCCACCTGGTGGTTCAGGCGGCGGTTCGGGCAAAGGCGAGGCCTCAAACTCGGGTGAAGGCGACGATGACTTTGTGTTCGAAATCTCTAAAGACGAGTATCTAGAGTTATTGTTTGAGGACTTAGAACTCCCCAATCTACAAAAAAATCGCCTCAATAAACTGGTGGAATACCAAATTTACCGTGCTGGGTTCACCAATGATGGCGTCCCCGCTAACATCAATATTGTCCGTTCATTACGTTCATCCCTTGCACGTCGCATTGCGATGTCGGCCAGTAAAAAGAAACTATTAAAAGAGTTAGAACAAGAACTTGCTGAACTGGAAAATATTCCAGGTACTAAGGCTGAGTTGATTTTGGATTTAAAAGCTCAAATTGAGGAGTTAAAACAAAAGATTGCTAGAGTGCCGTTTATCGATACCTTCGATCTGCGCTTTAATAATTATGCGAAACGAGAAATCCCCTCTAGCCAAGCTGTGATGTTCTGTTTAATGGATGTGTCTGGTTCTATGGATCAGGCAACTAAAGATATGGCAAAACGCTTCTATATCTTGCTGTATTTGTTCCTCACTCGTACCTATAAAAATTTAGAAGTGGTTTACATTCGTCACCATACCCAAGCCAAAGAAGTCGATGAACACGAGTTCTTTTACTCCCAAGAAACGGGCGGCACCATAGTGTCCAGTGCATTGAAATTAATGCATGAAATTCAACAAGCCCGCTACCCCGCCGATGAGTGGAATATTTACGCAGCCCAAGCATCCGACGGTGATAACTGGGCTGACGATTCACCTACCTGTAGGCAATTGTTAGAACAAAAAATATTGCCACTCGTGCGCTACTACAGCTATATCGAAATCACCAATCGCGCCCATCAAACCCTGTGGCGCGAATATGAATCCCTGCAACAGCATTACGACAACATCGCCGTGCAGCATATACGTCAAGCCGAAGATATTTACCCTGTCTTTAGGGAGCTATTCAAGAAACAAGCGGTTTAAGGGGGCACTATGGGGATAACTAAATCAACATCTTGGACACCACTGAGCGATGGTCCCGACTGGAGCTTCGAGCTACTGCAAGACTACCTCAAGGAAATTGAGCGGGTGGCAGCGCTCTATAAACTCAGCACTTACCCAAATCAAATTGAAGTCATCACTGCTGAACAGATGATGGATGCTTATGCTGGCATAGGCATGCCCATAGGTTACACCCATTGGTCTTTCGGCAAACGTTTTATCGAAACCGAGCAAGGTTACAAACGTGGCCAAATGGGGCTCGCCTATGAAATTGTAATTAACTCTAACCCCTGTATCGCTTACTTAATGGAAGAAAACACCATCACAATGCAGGCGCTGGTGATAGCTCACGCCTGTTTCGGACATAACAGCTTTTTTAAAAACAATTACTTATTTAAGACATGGACAGATGCGAGCTCGATTATTGACTACCTTGTCTTTGCTAAAAACTACATCAGTGACTGCGAGCAAAAATACGGTGTAGAACAAGTCGAAAGCGTCATAGACTCCTGTCATGCGCTAATGAACTATGGTGTCGATCGTTATAAACGTCCCTCTGAAATCTCATTCAGGGAAGAACAAGCAAGACAAAAGGATCGCGAGGCTTACCTTCAAAGCCAAGTAAATGATTTATGGCGCACCATTCCGACCCATCAACATGAGCAGTCTCAATCTAAAAAACGTCGTTTCCCCGCCGAACCGCAGGAAAATATTTTATATTTTATCGAAAAAAACGCTCCTTTGCTTGAACCATGGCAAAGGGAAATAATCCGTATTGTGCGTAAAATGGCGCAATATTTTTATCCGCAAAAACAAACTCAAGTCATGAATGAAGGCTGGGCAACCTTCTGGCATTACACTATCTTGAATCACTTGTACGACGATGGCGTGGTCACTGATCGCTTCATGATCGAGTTTTTGCAAAGCCATACAGGCGTTGTGGCCCAACCCGATTACAACAGTCGTTATTACAGTGGCATCAACCCATACGCCTTAGGTTTTGCTATGTTCACCGATATTCGGCGTATTTGTGAAAATCCAACCGATGAAGATAAAGCTTGGTTTCCCGACATTGCTGGCAGTAATTGGATTGAAACCTTACACTTTGCGATGCAAAACTTTAAAGATGAAAGTTTTATTAGCCAATATCTTTCACCTAAAGTTATCCGCCAATTTAAATTGTTCGGTATCCATGATGATGAGAAACGCAATTATCTTTCGGTATCCGCGATCCACGATGAACGGGGCTATCAAGATATTCGCCAGTTACTATCACAACAATATAACCTGTCTAATATTGAGCCAAATATCCAAGTACATAATGTGGAAATCAACGGTGATCGATCCTTAACCTTACATTATGTGCCAAATAACGATATTCCCTTAGCCAATAGCCATAAAGAAGTATTAAAGCATTTACATCGATTATGGGGTTTCACTGTCACCTTAGAGCAAAAAAATGCAGATGCGAGTATTAGCGTCTTAGCATCCTGCCCTGAAGCCAATAAACCAGAATAATAAGCACAATAAAAAGGCCGTTTCCAATTGAAACGGCCTTTTTGTTTATTTAGCGCTATCTTAACACGATATCACTCACAGAGATTAATGATCTTGAGCAATAGAAGCTGGCATATCTTCGCGTAATTGTAACCACATCTTACCGCTATTCATGCCATAGGTACGCATTAGCGCAGAGACATCGAGGTAATTTTTCGCCTGAGCCAACAGTTCTAATTCTTTGTAAAAGTTCAATGCTAATAAACGCGCATCTGAGCTGGTAAAGTAATAACGCCCAACTCGACTATACAAACCTTTAAATCCGTTTAATATCAAAACGTAAAGTGGATTTCCAGACGAAAACGCTAAGGTGTGATGCAGTAAGTAGTCAAATTCAGCATAGGATTCAGCCGTATCTTCAAGCTGGTGTATCTTTGCAAGTACCTCCACAGCGGTATCCGGGTTATAACGCAAAGCACCGCGAAAATAGATAGCACTAACGTTCGTTCTAGCTGACAAGAGTTGGTCAACCAATACCGGAAAACCCTCGGGATTCAAATCAGCAATAGTCTCAAGGATGTTTAAACCTGAGGTTTCCCAAAAGTTGTTAACCCGTGTTGGTTTGCCATGCTGAATTTTCAACCAACCGTCACGCGCCAAGCGCTGTAGCACCTCACGCAAAGTGGTGCGAGTCACACCAATCAATTCTGAAAGCTCACGTTCAGCCGGTAAAATGGACCCTGGAGGAAATTTGTTTTCCCAAATTGATCTCACAATATACTTCTCTGCAAAACTTGCAGGTCCTTTGGCATTGATAATCATCAGCCCACTTATCCAGTTGTTGTGCGTCGTAATGGTCACTGATCATACCAGAGCGGTAAAAAATGGAAACCATTCACTTAAAATCACTGTGTTATCGCCATGTAAATGTCACAGAATCGTTCAAAAAAACGACCAAGGTCAATACAGGATGGGCCAATTTTGCCGCTTAGCTCCGCTTTTTGAAATGTCGGTATCAGTAACTCATTACATTAGCTTTCTCTTTAGGCTAGACTCATTTAACTAACGCAGGTATTGATAATAATCACGTGCAATTTTTAACATAATTAGAAGAGAGGCTGCCATGCCGGCGACAATGAGTCAGGCGTTTATTGGGAACTTCTTAGGAAATTCTCCTAAGTGGTACAAAACCGCAATACTGTCATTTTTAATTATCAATCCAATACTCTTTTTCTATGTCGACCCCTTTGTGGCTGGTTGGGTATTGGTTCTAGAATTTATTTTTACCTTAGCAATGGCATTAAAATGCTATCCATTACAGCCTGGCGGATTATTGGCAATTGAAGCCGTCGCGATCGGAATGACATCGGCAAGCCAAGTCTTACATGAAATAGAAGCCAACCTCGAAGTATTATTACTCTTGGTGTTTATGGTCGCTGGTATATATTTCATGAAGCAATTGCTGCTATTTGGCTTCACGAAAATCATTACTAAAGTGCGCTCTAAAATTTTAGTGTCATTAATGTTTTGTTTGGCTTCAGCCTTTTTATCAGCCTTCTTAGATGCGTTAACGGTTATTGCCGTCATTATCGCGGTCGCTGTGGGTTTCTATTCTATTTACCACAAGGTCGCTTCTGGAAAAGATTTCGGCGCTGATCACGATCATACCTCTGAAGGTAAAAATGATGATGGTGAAGATCAGTTAAACGAAGAAGAACTCAGTGCATTCCGTGGTTTCCTACGTAATCTGTTAATGCATGCGGGTGTGGGTACTGCGCTGGGCGGCGTGTGTACTATGGTCGGTGAACCACAAAACCTTATTATCGCCGCGCAAGCAAATTGGCAATTTGGTGAATTCGCCGTGCGTATGTCACCCGTTACTGTTCCTGTATTAATCTCGGGTATCTTAACTTGTTACTTAGTTGAAAAGTTTGGCATTTTTGGTTATGGCGCTAAGTTGCCAACGGCAGTTCATCGGATCTTATGTGAATATGCCGCCCATGAAGATGCGCGCCGTACCAATAAAGACAACATGAAGTTAATTGTCCAAGCCTTAGTGGGTGTCTGGTTGATCGCAGGACTTGCATTGCACTTGGCCTCAGTGGGCCTAATTGGTCTTTCTGTAATTATTTTAACCACAGCCTTTAACGGCGTTACCGATGAGCATGCCCTCGGTAAAGCTTTCGAAGAAGCACTGCCTTTTACCGCGTTATTAGCAGTCTTCTTTGCGGTTGTTGGCGTGATTATCGACCAGCACTTATTCGCACCAGTGATCCAATGGGCACTGAGTTATCAAGGCAATACTCAGTTGGTGATTTTCTATATCGCCAACGGATTACTGTCTATGGTGAGTGATAACGTGTTCGTCGGCACTGTGTATATTAACGAAGTGAAAGCGGCATTGATTAACGGTCAAATCAGCCGTGATCAATTCGACTTGCTGGCCGTTGCGATTAATACTGGAACTAATTTACCTTCGGTTGCCACACCCAATGGTCAAGCGGCGTTCTTGTTCCTACTAACCTCAGCCCTAGCACCACTTATCCGCTTATCCTATGGCAGAATGGTATGGATGGCATTGCCTTACACTATCGTGCTGTCTATCGTAGGTGTCATGGCGATTCAAACGGGTTTCTTAGAACAAGCTACCCAATATTTCTATGATTCCCAGATAATCATCCATCACAGCGCTAGTGAAGTTTTAGAGCCGATGACTGGACATTAATCTTCTTTATTGACTGAACTTTATTTAATAAGTAGAGTCCAAAAAACGCCCCATGTCTGAGGGCGTTTTTTGTTGATATGGAGCTCACTTTGACTGTAATGACTCGCTTTGCCCATTCCCGTTCATCTTGGTTTATTCTCGCAGGCACAGCCCTTGGGTTAGAAGCAGCCGCCCTGTATTTTCAATATGTTATGAAACTGGAACCCTGTGTCATGTGTATTTACCAAAGACTCGCTATTTTTGGTTTATTGGCAGCAGGCCTCATTGGCATGACAGCCCCAAAATATCGAATAGTCAGGATCTTAGCTGCCGTGCTCTGGGCCATCAGTGCAACTTGGGGATTAAAACTAGCTTTATCGCTCGTAGATATGCAAGCCAACCCATCCCCTTTTTCAACCTGTTCATTCTTACCTGAATTTCCAGCTTGGATGCCATTACACGAATGGTTCCCTGCCGTTATGATGCCTACTGGCATGTGTACTGATGTACCTTGGGTCTTTATGGGTGTAACGATGCCCGAATGGATGGTAGTGGCTTTCAGTGGCTTCTTGGTCGCTTGGTTACTCTTTATTGTGCCTGTCCTAAGTGGTTCAAATAAACCGTCTCTTTATAAATAACGAGTTTGAGATAAGGCAGGCATAAAACCTGCCTTTTTATTGACGATTATATTCCACTTATCCTATTCAATCCTCGCAACTTAAACATATGCCAATAGCAAAACAGTGAGAAAGCGCTACACTGGCTCAATGAAAAGTGGTGATTTGGAAACTGGGGATTATGGGAAAAAGTTCGACATCTGAGCCACACACGCCATTAACCCAATGGCAAAACAGTTTGCCATTCAAATTTAGCCTTATTCAGCTCGTCATTGCCGCTATTTTGATTTGTAGTACAGCTTGGGTGATGCTGAGCATTCAACGCCAACAAGTTCTTGATCAGCAAGCCGTGTTAAACCAAAACTATGGCCAGTTGATTATCGCTAAACTGCAAGAAATGACTTCACAGGTTGAAACCGTAGTCGACTCAATTTCCAGTATCGCCAAACTTTACCGCTATGATCATGAGCAACTGGTGAAAACCATTCCCACGTTGCTGAAACTCGATAGTCAACAACGCATCATCTCTGGCGGCGGCGTCTGGCCGGAACCCGGCGCGTTTAATCAGCAAAAATTTCGAGATAGCCTGTTTTGGGCACACAATGTAAACGATGAATTAGTCGCCATTGATTCCTATAACAAAGACACGTTCCCAAGCTACCACACCGAAGAATGGTATCGCCCGACGCGCTATTTTCCTGCAGGTAAAATTTTCTGGTCAAAATCTTATTTCGATCCGACAACCCATGAGTCAATGATCACAGCCTCAGGCGCTATGTGGATGGACCATCAGTTTATTGGTGCCGCCACTGTGGATATCAGTTTAGAAAAGCTCAATGTGCTATTACGCAATACTATGATTAATGTCAGAGGCTATGTCATAGCTTTAGATCATCAAAACCAAGTACTCGCCTATCCAGATGCCAATAACGATCTTAAGCATCAAACCAATACCAATCATTCTTTCGTCACCTTCAATCATCTCGCCAGCCAACAGCCAGATTTCAGCCCCGTCGAAGTCGCATTACAGAGTGCAGATAAAGCCTTTATAGAAGCGGCGATTGCCGAGCGCGTTTTTACCCAAGAACAGATGCAGCATCTAACGAGACTAAGTCATCAAAATGAGCGTGACATGTTAGCGGCCATCGTAAATAACAATGCCTTAAATCATTTTACTGCCCCGAAATTACTGACGTCGGTAACTTTGACCCATGATCCAATCCTTAAAACGGCATCTCTCGTTTCGGTATTTCTCATGCCAAATACCTATTGGAAGGTACTTGTCGTCACCCCAATTTCACCGCTGCAGGATACCGCTAAACATTTAATCGAAAAGGTCGGCGTTTATTTAGTCTGTATTCAACTATTAGGCTTAATTCTATTATTCTTACTCCAGCACCGACTATTTATTACCCCCATTATTGAAATCGTCCAAGCCTTAAAACGTAATGATTCCGCCTCTATCGAACTCAAAGCCAATAACAGCCATGACGAAATTGGCTTATTGGCAAAAACATTCCTGTCGCGTACTCGACAGCTTGAAGTGGCAATGGCGAGCTTAGATGCGAGTAACCTGGCACTAGAACAGCAATTGCAGAGCCAAAACCTGTTTCAACTGGAGTTAAAGCGCCATAAAGAACAATTGAGGGCTTTGCTTAAATTTTCTCAAAATCTCATCTATATCAAAGATCTTCACGGTAAATATATTCTCGTCAATGACAAATATTGTGAAATCTTAGGTATAGAACGCAGACGCATTATTGGCACCTCTGATTTTGAGATATTTCCCAGCCAATTTGCCCACGAGTATCAACAAAATGATCGACGCGTTCTGCATAATCATGAAGCCATAAACTTCGAAGAAGCTATTCCATCGCCCCTAGGCAATCTTATTTATATCGTGACTAAATTTAAGATCAAAGATGATGACGATACCGTTATTGCAGTCGGTGCTATTGCCTTTGATATCACCTTACAAAAAATTAAAGAGCAAGAACAAGAAAAGTTACTTTTAGGGCAAGTCGAGGCGCTTAATCACCTACAAGAACAAGTTCGTCTCAGTAATCAACATAACCATGAACTCTATCTGCTCCAAGACAAATCAACCCAATTGCTTGAGAAGCATCATCAACTCAATCTCAGTCGTGAACAAAGCCAACAGCTAATGCAAAATTTTCTAGCTGAAATGATGACGCAAATTATGCATGAACAAGATCAGCTACTCGCCAAAGTGTGCCAACTTCAGCCAATAGATAATGCTAACGACCAAAATCAGATCACCGAAATCATGGTGACTCAGGCAGATAAATTGCGACATATTGCCCAGTTATTAACGAATCATCAAAATGACATTCGGCCACTGCATCTCGCACAATTTATGCGCCATCTCTTAGGGTTGCTAAAGGTACAACTAGCTAAAACAAATGTGGAAATAGCGTTAAATTGTGAAGAAAATATCATCCTTGATGGCCCTTCATGGCAATATTTGCAGCTGTTTTATCGTCTAATCACCAACACGTTGAATCATGCATTTAAAGCTCACAATGAACAGCGTGAAATAACCATTAATATCGACAAGTCGAGCGAAGAGTTACACATCAGTATTATCGATAATGGGATAGGTATGACAGAGCCGCAACTCGCACAGTTACGACAAGAACTAGCGCAAGAACTCTGCCTTGGAACACTGACCTGTATAAATCTGTGGCTTAAAAATGATCTCAATGGCAGCCTTAGCATCAGTAGCCACTTGAACCAAGGCACACACATTCAATGTTGTTGGCCACTGAGTACAGATTTAGAACCGTGATAAATAAAGGTGCGTTATTGATCTAACCATGCCTTAGCTTGGCTATGTTCATCGGCGGTAAATACCTTTACCGGACATGGCAGCATGCAGGCTAGCGCATTAACCATAGCATTTGTTTGAGTGGCATTGGCAATCATCACGACCCTTGAAAAATCACTTAAATGAAATAAACCTAATACCGCATCATCCCACAGGGCCCCAACGGATATACCTTCAAATTCAGGGGAAAACTCGTACCAAAGGCGAATGCTGGCGTGGTCTTGCAGCTTGGCTTCTATGGCGGGAACCAAATAGCCTTCAACATCCCCATGGTTAACACGGCCAGATGCGACCACTGCCAATATATCATCAGCATGACCCGAAGAAATCGTTAGCATTGAACACTCCTTATCAATACATGAAGGGAAAAATAGTTAAAGCTCATACACTAAAGATACACAGACAATGACATAAATGCGGGAAAGATGGGCTTTTTATTTTAAGCTAACACCATTTTATACATACACATCAGCAATGCAAATGACGCCAAAAGGAGCGAATCCACAGCGATGACTCGCATAACCCAGCAACAAAACTTAGTCGCAGAACTCGATGAAAAATGGTGACCATACGAAATAACATGAGGTGAAGCAAAGAGAAGATATTTACCTCACACTCAAGGCTGCTACTGCTCGAGGTTAACAATAAGTGTGAGGAAACACATGGTACTCAAACGATGGTGATTTACGCTGCTAAAAAATAGTATTAGTCATGACTTACCTAAAATCATGCATTAATAAATAATCTAATTGCTATTCTGACTAAGCACTCACTTGAAGTTTAGCGATTTCTTGATCGAACAAATTCTTAATCAAACTAGAAAACTCGGTAATAAATAAAGTCTGTGCGGGAGTCGCTTTATGGTTGGCAACTGAAGCTAAAATTTCTTCTAAATCATACACAATTGCATCCACTTCACGGATAATCACATTACGTTGCGTAAAAGACAACGATGGATTTTGGCCACACACCATAATGATCTGTGCCGACAATTGCTCTTCAAATAATTCCATCACAGTATCGTCTGAAACTACCTCTGAACCTGGTGTTTCAAATAAGCCAAGATGTTCAGTTAAATACTGGACCAAATGCATGTAACCATCTTTATCTGTGACCATTTTTTACCCTTTAAACTCATTAACTTAATATCTATTGTGATGCTATTAATAGCACATCAGAAAATATCAAAGAAGCCAAAAGCTCGGCTTCTTATCAAGATCTAGCATACGCCACTTATTTAACTCTAGCCTATCTTCGATAACAGACGTATTGATCTATACCAATCTTATTGAAGTTACTGAGTTAAGGTTAGTACAAATGACACAGGAACAGCTTGACTAATACTCGATAAACCCGCAATTTCACGTAATTTATCAATCCCAGCCACAAGATCAAACTCATTGGCATTAACAATTACCGGTTGAAAACTGTTCACTAAAAGTTTGTTATCAGAAACTTTAGTGATAATCACCGAAAAAGCCTTAGTTTGCGATTTGCCGTGTAACGCAATTTTTCCATCAATATCAAAAACTTTACTCTCACCGACGCCAAGATTTTTTAGTATCTTAGGGTCTACTTGTGATGACAGTTTCAGCTCTGGATACAAAGACACTTCAAATAACAAATTTTGCATCCGCTCATCGCGGACATCAATACCCGTTGCCACACCGATTAGTGGAATTGTTAATTCAAATTGACCGTTATCTTTTAGCGTACCTTTGAGTTGTTTAAAGTGATGGACTTCACCTATATCACCTTTCTTTACCGAAATAAAACTGACTCGCGAATCTTGTTCCATCACTTGCCATTGCGCGGCACAGCTAAAACTGGCCATAGCAGATAAGGCGACAATTCCCATCCATTTTTTCATCATATCCGTCCTTAAAGAGTGAGTTTAAAAGCCATGCCGTAAAGAAATTCGACATCCGCAACAGGCTAAAATCCTGCCCAGTTAAACGTGATCAACATCACCTAACTTAAGCTAAAGATACTCTGTTTATCCATTAGCGACCAGTAAACTATGATTCATACGCGCACTAACCATTTATCTAAGCTATTGGCAAAAGCCTGTTTATCTGCTTGAGAAAACGAATCAGGCCCGCCGGTGTGCACGCCAGAACCGCGCAAATCCTCCATAAAATCGCGCATCGTCAGCTTTTGTTTTATGTTATCGACGGTATAAAGCTCGCCACGGGGATTGAGCGCCAAGGCGCCCTTTTCAATGATTAAAGCCGCTAAGGGAATATCCGCGGTGATCACTAAATGCGTCGGTTCAACATGATCGACAATATATTGATCTGCCACATCAAATCCCGCACCGACGCGAATTTGGCTGATATAGGGAGATGGCGGTACGCGGATCATCTGATTAGCCACCAGCACCAGCGGCAGGGCTTTGCGCTCCGCCGCTCGAAACAGGATTTCTTTGATAGGATTAGGGCATGCATCCGCATCAACCCAAATTTTATAATCACTCAATGTCTTTTAACTCTGTTGTTAGGTTCACGAGCTCAGTTCTATGTTGAGCTATCGAACTATGCGCCGTACTATGGCGCTAAACGATCGATTTCCCACTCTGCATCATGGCGGGTATACATAAAACGATCATGCAGCCTATGTTCTCCACCCTGCCAAAATTCGATACTCGAAGGTCTCACTAAGTAACCGCCCCAAAAACTAGGTAAAGGCACATCGCCCTTGGCGAACTTAGCTTTCATTTCGAAGAATTTGCCTTCAAGTACTTGTCTAGCGCTGAGTTTACTCGACTGCTGCGATACCCAAGCCGCAATTTGGCTGTCCTTAGGACGGGTCATAAAGTATTTAAGCACTTCAGCGGTGGACAGTGCCTGCGCTTCACCGAGCACCGATACTTGACGCTCTAGAGGATGCCAAGGGAAATGCAAACTGACTTTATTATTAGCAGCAATTTGCTGTGCTTTGCGGCTGCCAAGGTTAGTAAAAAATACGAAACCTGTGTCATCAAAACGCTTAAGTAATACTATTCGTTGAAAAGGTTGGCCGTGCTCATCCACAGTCGCCACACACATGGCGGTGGGATCGCTAAGCTCTGCATCCCTCGCCTGCGTCATCCACAGTTCAAACAAATCCATCGGGTTTTGCGGTAAGTCGGCACGTCTTAAGCCGCCTTTGGCATACTCGCGGCGGATATCACTGAGATCTGTCATAGGGTTTCCTTAAGCAAACGCCAAAAATTCACATGAGTTCAGGGATCAGCACTTCAGCCTGAAGCTGCTGATAGTGGCTAAAACCAATGTCATAACCTTGCTCGGTCGTTAATGAACACCGCCCTAAGCATAAATGGGCAGGAAATCCCTGCGTTGAGTCGTCGGTATTAAAGCGGATTGTGTCCCAACTGACAGGAGCAAACAAGGCTAATAGACGCGCTAATAGATCTTGCGGATACTGCGCTAAATCCAGATTCGTTTCAAAGCTCACATAGGAGCTAGCGCACGCATTCTCGCTTTGAGGCGTAATATGCAAAGTAACATAATATTTGCCCCAAATACCGTTCATCGAAAAGCCTGACGGATCAAATAAATGGGCGTCAATCTCAAATTCAGGGAGTAAATCGTTAAGTTCGAGTGCAGTGCAAATCTCATCTTTACTCTGCGAGCCGCCATTAAGATAGTCAGCAAATTCGCCACGAATGTGGTACATCAACAGCTCACTAGTTTGATCATCCTTTGGTGCTCGATAATCACTGTCAGAGCAAAAAAAATAGTGATGATGGCTGTCGAGATGGCCCACTCGAAAGGCTTTACCGGCGATACGTTGGCGCAATTTGCCAATATCCTCGGAAAAACTCGTGGTTTGCAGATGAGCTTGGTATTCGTTTTTACGCTGATAACTCACCAATGCCATGGCAGGCACGCCAAGCGCGCCGATAAAGTAACAAGCGGCGTCCACTAGGGTACTGTTACCACAGGTGAGCATGACAAATCTGTCGTGCCATACAAACAAGCTGGATTCACTCAACAGATAAGCATCACAGTCTGCATTACTTAACTGCGACAAAATCTCGGCGTGGGCACAGTTGACTAAGGCAGACCAAAAACTCACATCGAGTTCTCGTAAATTCGGCGCAGACGCCGTCACGATAATCTCGAGTTTTTTTTCTGAACCTTCAAAAAACATCAACCCTTTGACCTCATGCTCGTCACTCATCCTTTACTTGATCCTAGAACAACGCGATTTTACACGACTAAAACGGCAATAAAAGCGAAAAATCTGTCCTTATAAAAACAAAAATCAGCCGAGGTTACCCAAGGCTGATTTATTTTAACACGCTAGAAATTAAGAAAAATCTTCTAAATAGGTATAGCCTTTCAGCCCTAGTTGCAATTCTTCTAAAATTTGTGCGCGTTCACCTTCGGCGATATGCAGATTCACTAACTCTTCATAAGTGCGCATAAAGGCCACCGCATCTAAGTTAACGTAACGCAATACGTCAGCAACCGTGTCACCCGCCAATACAGATTCGATGTTAGTCACACCATTATCTTCGATGCGAACCACTGCTGAGTTTGTATCACCAAACAGGTTATGCATATCACCCAAGATTTCTTGGTATGCACCCACAAGGAAGAAACCAATCAGGTATGGGCTATCCGCACTCCATGCTGGCACTGGCAGCGTGGTTTCAATCCCTTGACCATCAACGTATTGATCGACAATACCGTCAGAGTCACAGGTGATATCGAGCATGACAGCACGGCGCTCAGGGGCTTTATCTAGGCCCGATAATGGCAATACTGGGAACACTTGGTCAATACCCCAAGCATCGGGTAATGACTGGAATAATGAGAAGTTAACAAAGAACTTATCGGCTAACTTTTCATTGAGTTCATCAATGATAGGTCTGTGATAACGGTTTTTCGCACTCAATAGCCCTTGCACTTCATGACACACGCGCAGGTTAGCTTGCTCAGCCCACGCACGCTCCGCTAAGGTCAATTGACCTAAAGCGAATAGCGAATGCGCTTCTTGTAAGTCACTTTGGCTATCGTGGTAAATTTCAATCAAAGCACGTTGATCGGCGCGGCCGCTGATCTCAGACCATGAATGCCACATGTTATGCAATAACTGTGGTGAATCTTCCGCTGGCGGTTGAATATCTTCAGGCTGATAAGCTTCAGTACCGATAACATCGGTGATAAGCACTGCATGGTGCGCCGTTAAGTAACGACCCGATTCTGAAATAATACGTGGCATAGGTTGCTCGTATTCATTACAGATGTCAGTCAATACGTTAACTATGTTGTTGGCGTATTCGGTCAGGCCATAGTTCATCGAGTTATTACTTTGGCTACGAGTACCATCGTAATCCACCGCTAAACCACCACCGACGTCAAAGCAGTTAACGCTTGCGCCTAATTCACGTAATTCACAGTAGAAACGACCCGCTTCACTCACACCTTGGCGAATATCACGGATATTAGCGATTTGCGAACCTAAGTGGAAATGCAGCAATTGCAGCGAATCCAGCATATCGTGTTGCTTAAGTTGCTCTACAACCAGCAAAATTTGCGCAGCAGATAAACCGAACTTAGATTTTTCACCGCCGCTCGCCTGCCACTTGCCTTTGCCTTGGAACGCTAAACGCGCACGTAGACCTAAACGCGGTGTCACCCCCAGACGTTTAGATTCAGCTAACACCATTTTCAGTTCAGACAGTTTTTCTAAAACGATGTAAACCTTGTGGCCTAACTTTTCACCAATCAGTGCTAAACGGATATATTCATTATCTTTATAACCATTACATACAATGACTGAACTGGCTTTTTGCGCCATGGCTAACACAGCCATCAGCTCAGGCTTACTGCCCGCTTCTAAACCCAGTTGTGGTACTTCTTTTGATGCCTGACTCGCCAGGATCTCTTCCACCACAGTTTGCTGTTGGTTTACTTTAATCGGGTAAACCAGCAAATAGTCCGCCTGATACTCGTACTTCTGTATCGCTTGGTCGAATGCTTGGCACAAACTGTTCACTCTGTGGTGCAGGATCTGCGGAAAACGAACTAGTACAGGTAAAGCGACTCCCGCCTTAACCATGTCTTTGGCTAGCTCATTTAAGCCAATCTTGTAATCAGGATTTTTGGGGTCCGGTGACACAGTCACCTCACCTTGATCGCTAATCCCATAAAAACCTTGGCTCCAGTGAGTAACATTGTACCCAGCACGAGCATCATCAATAGACCAATCATTCATTATTATTTAGCCCGTCTATTAAAAAATGGGTTAAACGGTTATGGCTTAATAGCACAACCGCCCGTTCGACAAACCCAGGCAAAGGGACACCTTACCTGACATACACGAAGGTAGATTTTACCTTCTCCTTAATGCCGCAACGTCACGCTAGTGTAAGTGACATTGCGGCGATTTTCATTAATAGCGCTAGAGACAACTCATCTTAGCGCAATACATCGTATCATATTGACGGGAAAGCTGATTCCCTTACCTCAGTAAAGCTATCTTTACTTGCCTCGCTTGCATTTATCCTCAGGCTAAAGGGCGAAAATACCGCCAAAAAGCCAAATAAGATCCTGAGTCGCATCCTTAAAACATCAAGCTAATAAGTAGCTTAAAGACGTTCAAAAGAGGTTAAGACCTTCAGAAACCGATAACACAAGTAGAAAACGAAAACCGATAACACTGAACTAGCGAAAACGCCAAACCAGCTTATCGCTAGGCAAGATTATTTTAACAGGGGACTATTGGCTTCTTCGCGGCCAGAATTGATGCGGATCAACGTGAGATGCTTAAGGCCAGTATCATCGTATGGTACGACAATCGAGCGTTGGCATTGTGACACTTTTAGGCAAAGTGCAAAAAATGGATGCTTGTGCATTAGCTAATAAAAACCCTCTTAACCCCATGTAACTACATCTACTGTTAATTACACGGTTAATGACTGGTGAACCATAAAACCTTTATTACTCACGTAATATTTGTAATGTCTGCAACGAGCGGAATCGTTGAACGGCGCAATTAAACCGCGCAATGTCACAGAATGCAAGCAAGAATCTCATTTAATCTTTTACATTAAAATATAATAAACACCTGCTTAACAATCACCCGCCACCCATTGGTTTTAAATAGAGTAATATTAGTTAGTTAACCCATAAACGTCGTACGAGTCTGTTCAATATTTTTTATATCACCTTTGTCACTTTTATTGACATTTACCCCTGTAAATATCCCTGATTTTTGTGTGTCACTCAAGTGATACACATTTGCCAACATTAAGCGAAGCCAAACAACCAATATCACGGCGCCAAACCCGCCACAAATCAGTGGTTCCTCCGAGACACAATGCGTGGTCAAGCCTGCGCTAAGTGGCGACTCACACACGCTAAGATAAAGCTCAAAGACAATAATGCTGCAGTTTCAGCACCGAAGTGTATAATCGCAACCGAATCACATTCCATTATGCACAGAGAGATCCATGGTACAGATAGGTAAAACCTGCAAACTTGAGGTTGTAAAACAAGTCAGCTTTGGCGTGTATTTAAACGCCCACGAATTAGGGCAAGTACTGCTGCCAAACAAAGTCACCCCAAAAGACTGCCAAGTCGGTGATCTGCTTGACGTGTTTCTGTATCTAGATTCTGAAGATATCGTGATTGCTACCACTCGCCGTCCATTGGCACAGGTAGGCGAATTTGCCTATTTAAAAGCCGTTGCAACCGGCCCTTATGGCGCCTTTTTAGACTGGGGCTTAGATAAAGATTTATTACTGCCCTTCGGTGAGCAACATAAGCCTATTGAAGAAGGCCGCTCATATCTGGTCTATGTACACGCCAACCGCGCCGATGAACGCATCATGGCCTCATCAAAAATCGATAAGTTCCTCGATAAGACTGAGCCTGAGTACACAGTTGGTGAGCAGGTCGATTTATACATCGGCGGCACCACAGATTTAGGCTACAAAGCCATTATTAATCATGCCCATTGGGGCGTGATTTACGAAAACGAAGTGTTCCAAAAACTGCGTTTCGGCCAAAGACTCAAAGGTTTCATCAAACAAGTGCGCCGCGATGGCAAAATCGATCTTGTGCTGCAACAAGGCAGTAAACAAGAGTTAGATAAGCACGCCCACATCATTCTGATCAAACTCAAACAGGCTGGCGGTTTCTTAGCCCTGACCGATAAAACCGATGCTGAAATCATTTACGATCAGCTTGGTATGAGTAAAAAAGCCTTCAAAAAAGCCATAGGTGGCTTATTTAAGAATGGTCAACTGAGCATAGATAATGATGGTTTGCGTTTGACTGAAACCGCAGAATAATCAACTCTATTCAGTACTTAGCGTTAAAATTGTACAGTTTACCATCACTAAGGCTGAGTTTGACTGACAACTCCTAGGATATTAAGCATGGCTCTGTTATAAACAAAGCCATGCTTTTTTCTTTGGAGCTTATATGGAACTCACGTTACACGAAGCCAGAGTCATCGGATGCCTGCTTGAGAAAGAAATCACCACCCCCGAGCAATATCCACTCTCGCTAAACTCATTGACCTTAGCCTGCAATCAAAAAACCAGCCGCGAGCCCGTACTCGAACTCAGTGAAACCCAAGTGCAAATCGCCGTTGATTCCCTAAATCGGAAACGTTTGATCAGCGAACAGTCGGGATTCGGCAGCCGTGTCGTTAAATACAAACACAGGTTCTGCAATACCGAATTCAGCGAACTTCAACTGTCCCCCGCCGCACTCGCCATCGTCTGTTTGTTGCTATTACGTGGCCCACAAACACCGGGAGAACTTCGGACCCGCAGCAACCGCCTACACGAATTTAAAGACGTGATCGACGTGGAAGATTGCATCCGTCAATTAATGAGCCGTGAAAAGCCCTTCTTAAAACAATTACCCAGAGAAGCCGGTCGCCGTGAATCCCGTTATGTGGAATTATTCTCTGCAGCGTCATCGCACGAAAGTGCTAGTCAATCCCATAGCACAAGTCATACCTTAGCCCATGTCGCTGTGTCTGTAGACGCAGAGCCGCTTGAATTAGTGAACAGAGTGACAGAGCTTGAGCAACAAGTGGCTGAACTGACGCAAAAGCTCGATGAATTAATCGCCTCATTGAGCTAATTGGCGATAGATAATGACTGATAAATACCGATGGATAATAAGTGCTATGTGAGCAACATGGCACTTATGGACCAATCCACTGTCTACCCAAGGGTGAGAAACTTAACCGCGCCAAGCACCATAGCCCCTGAACCTAGCGCAAAAAAGAATAGAGACAGCACATGACCAATAATCCACCCAGCAGTTTCAACAACATGTTTATTATCGCCATGTTTGAACTGCGCAAATTTTTATTTAATACCCGCGGGATCATCGCCTTGGTCGCCTTTGGTTTAGTTTGGGGTGTACTTCTGCTTTACCCCATTCAAAGTGCATCGGCCATGTTATTGCAGCCCAATGTAAAAGATATCATCGACAGTTTATTTGGTGCCAATACCCTCAATGTGCTCTTTGAGTGGCCCGTAGCCGAAATGGCGGTGTTTTGGTGTTTTGCGCTGTATTTGTTTCCACTGTTCAGTATTCTTATCGCAGCCGATCAGTTCTCATCGGATAAAACCCGCGGCACGCTGCGCTTTTTAACCATACGCACTAGCCGTGACAGCTTATTGTTCGGGCGTTTTCTCGGCCAAATTCTGATCCAAGGTTTACTGATCCTATTAACGATTATCGCCACTGTCGCCCTCGCGCTCAGCCGCGACAGCCAACTGATTTTATCTGCGTTAACGTCTGGCGCCTTAGTGGGCCTTAACCTCATCATAGTGATCTTGCCCTACACGGCTGTGATGACTTTATTGTCCCTGTATGCGCGCACGGCACGCCAAGCTATGGTGTTTGCCACCATTTTATGGACAGTGATTTCCATCACTATCATGGTGTTAGCTAACCAATCTAGCCTACTAGCACAACTCCAGTGGGTATTACCCGGTGCTCAACTGTCGGACATGCTCAATACCAATGGACTCAATAGCTTAGTCTATTCCCCGATTCCACTGTTACAAACCGCTGTGGCCCTCTTGCTCGGCAGAATTTATATGCAAAGGAGCTCGCTATGAGTCTGATCCAATGCCAAGGGCTGTCGAAGCTTTACGGCAGCAAAAAGGCGCTGAATGATGTGAGTTTCAGTCTTGAAGCGGGGGCCCCCATTGCCCTTGTCGGTCCCAATGGTGCGGGTAAAACCACGCTTTTTAGCCTGTTATGCGGCTATTTATCACCCAGCTCTGGAACCATAACCCTACTCGGTGAAGCCCCCAATAGCCCTAAACTCTTAGGCAAGATTGCCGCTTTACCCCAAGATGCAGTGCTCGATCCCAACTTGACGATTGTCAGTCAGTTAATATTTTTCGCTCGCCTGCAGGGAATGAACGTGGAGCAAGCAAAGCAAGAGGCACTGCGCGTGTTGGCCTTGGTCGATCTAATTGATGTTGCCGAGCAAAAACCGCCTAGCCTTAGCCACGGTATGAGTAAACGTGTATCGATTGCGCAGGCGCTGATTGGCTCGCCAGAATTAGTATTATTAGATGAACCGACGGCGGGACTCGATCCTGCCAATGCGAAAAAAGTCCGTGAACTGGTCAAAGCCTTATCACCCACCACGACCTTTATGATCAGCTCCCATAATCTCGATGAGCTCGAAAAGTTGTGCGATCAAGTGTTGTATTTAGATAAAGGCCAACTGAGTCAAGCAGTGTCAATGCATGCGTCGACCGACAGCGATTACCTGACGTTAACCATGCAAAACTGTGACAGCGATGCATTGCAAGCGGAAGTGGCAAAACTGGCGGGAGTGGTGAACATCAGCTCAAAACAAAGCAATGTGTTTATTATCCAGCTAGACGACACAAATACAGAAAAAGCGCACAACAATGATATTGAGATGCGCCTATTCGCCCTCTTCAATCAGCATCAATGGCAATACAAGATGCTGCTGAAAGGTCGCACTCTGGAAGAAACGCTCTTTTCATAGGCAAGCGTTAAAAGGGATTTCTCATCATCCAACGGTTGATTAGTGTTCAATCCATAGCTTAAGCGCAATACAGCTTGCGCTTAAGCCTTTTAACTAAGGTTTTTAACTAAACCTTTCAATAAGCCTTTAAATTAAGTCAGTCACTTCGCCCAGTAAAATCAGCCCACCACTCAATCCGACAAACTTGTTCTTACTTTAGCAACACACAATCACCAAAAGCTTCACAAGCCTGTCAATAAAACACCAATCAACCGCACTGAGCTTGCTATGGCTTTCAATCTCGGGACGAGCTTGTTATAACTCCCCTTCGATTGAACCTAAGCTGACTTCAGAGGTTTCTATGAACAAAGCACAACTTATCCAACGTATTGCCGCCGAGCTCAATGCATCGCAAGCGAGCACTAAACCTGTGGTTGAGCAGATACTGCAACAGATCCACGCCGCCTTGAGCGAAGGCGAGAAAATTTTCCTGCCACAATTTGGCACCTTTGAACTCAGATACCATGTCGCTAAAACAGGGCGTAATCCACAAACGGGCGAAGCCATAGAAATCGACGGTTACAATCAGCCCAGCTTTAAAGCCTCAACCGCATTGAAGCAGCAAATCAATAGCGGCGCTTAGCTTCAATGTGCAAGCACTATTTTGCGAGATTTTGCGAACATTAGTCAGCAGCCTTGATAGAAATAAGCCTCAACATAATTTGAGGCTCATTTTTTATCAAAAGAAAAATAACCGTTCCGCTTAGGGGAAAGCCTTAAACAATTATGCAGTCGCTAAGTATTGCTCTCCTCACCTTGATAAAGTGGCGCAATATCGACATAGTCAGCAGCGTTTTCAGCACTTGGATCCTCGAAAAATGGCACACAACCGAGGAAAGGTGCTGTCATCATCTCTTTAAGGCTCGTCAGATTCTCCTCAAACATACTCATGTTCGGATCGACACGATTAGCAACCCAGCCTGCAATCTTAAGCCCATCGGCCAATATCGCCTCTTGAGTCAGCAATGCATGATTTAAGCAGCCGAGTTTCATGCCAACCACGAGTATCACTGGCAGTTCTAATCTCTGTACGACTTCCGAAAGATACCTGCCATCACCTAAGGGTAAACGCCAGCCTCCCGCGCCTTCAATCAAGCAAAAATCTGCTTGAGCAAATGCCACTAAATCTAAACTTTCAATGATAGCTTCAGGCGCTAAACTCACGCCCACTTGGGCAGCGGCAATGTGCGGTGCAATCGCAGGTTCGAAGGAAAAAGGATTGATGAGTGGATAAGCCAGTTTTAATGATGATGACGTCATCAGCTGTAACGCATCGGCATTGCGCAATCCTTCAGAGGTTTGCGCGCAGCCCGAGGCGATGGGTTTAACACCTAAAGTCAACATAGTGTTGGCTGCAAGAATACTCACAGCGGAGTCAGCATTGGCTATGAGCCCTAAACGATTCACAGCGGTTAATAATGCCGCCGAAACC
Organism: Shewanella sp. SW32; assembly: GCF_025653365.1. Taxonomy (NCBI): domain Bacteria; kingdom Pseudomonadati; phylum Pseudomonadota; class Gammaproteobacteria; order Alteromonadales; family Shewanellaceae; genus Shewanella; species Shewanella sp. SW32. The sequence goes on from NZ_JAKKSJ010000017.1 coordinate 39,236, forward strand.
AAAGTCTTACCGCTATCGGTATCTGTACCTGTTACAAAATACATATTAGATCCTTATCTGTTACTATGAGTTCTGCTTTGTTAAGCCCACTCTCCATAAGCTAAATGTCCATATAGCTAACGATCTCTATACGTAATGTTAAAAAACCAACGTTTTCTAGATATTAGTGCTAATTGATAATGCCATGACTAAAGGCATAATATGTGAACTTTAAAACCTGCGCCGTGCACGTATTTGAACTATCTGATAGGTTAAAGGCAAACCTTGGGGTAAACGTAGCGATTCGGCTTTAACCTGCATGGCCTGCCAATCTTGACGACCACGCAGCCGTGGAGTGAATTCTGAAGCACTCACTGTTGAACCTGAAACCCGAGTTGTTGAACTGGCGACATGTACAGAAGCCCCCACACCTTTAATTGAATAGAGTAGTGCCTTAAGAGTGTCAAAATACACTGTCATAGGGACGAGTTGCACTTCAAGTAATTCCCATGTATCGAGTTTAAATGCAGCCTTGAGTGCTTGCATCGTCGAAAAGTCATTCACTCTTAACCCTAATTCAGCTAATTGATTCAAACTCCCCTGCGCTACTAGGCTCAAATGACACTCGCCGTTCGGCTTAAGTACCCGCGCCATTTCGGCTACCGCAGCAGGAAAATCAGCACACCATTGCAGGGCTAGATTAGAGTAAATAACATCCATGCTGCCATTGGTAAAAGGTAAACACTGCGCATCGGCACATACGCCATGATAATCGGGATAAGACTGTTTTAGCTTTTGTAGCATGCCAAGGGCAATATCCACGGCAAATACTGTTGTGGATGAATTTTGCGTAGAGAGATCCGCTGGTTGAGAGACACTGTGATACCCAGAAAAATCCGTGCCTGGGCCTGCCCCTATGTCTAACAGATAACCTGCTGCCGAAAACTCACTGAGTAAACTGGCAGCGCTCAGGCGTTGTAATTGATTATGATCTTGGTAACTATGGGCCGCTGCGGAAAAACGTTCAGCAATTTGAGTCCCGTGCACATTGGACACAGTCCCCGCGAGAATGCCCCCATAAGAAACGCCCGCATTAAGCTCACTCAGCTTAAGATCGCAAGCTATAAACTTGTTTGACTCATGAGCAGGCTCGCTACAGCTTGGATCACTAGACTTTATCAGGCTTGGCATTTTAACTAACACTCAACCATAAAAACTTAACATTCAATAAAATAACGCGATCTATAGGGTACATTTATCTGTACTCATCGGCAGATTCTCGTTCACTGACAAGCGGAATACCAACACGACTGAGCACTTGGGCTAATTGCTCAACACAAGCAACGATATCTTCAGCGGTATGGGTCGCCGTTAAGGTAATGCGTAACCGCGCCGACCCTACAGGCACCGTCGGCGGGCGAATAGCCCCAACCCAAATGCCCGCGGCTCTTAACGTTTCGGCGACCTGCAGGGTTTGCTGCGCATCGCCAATGATCAACGGCTGAATTGCGGTATCCGAACCTAAAAGGGGCACGGCAGCATCGAGGCATAACTGTTTGAATAGCGAAATATTCTCAAGCAGCTTTTGCTGTAACTCAGGATGTGCAGTGCAGTACCGAGTCGCGGCTAACGCTAATGCGGCATTGGCGGGCGATAAGGCGGTCGAATAAATATATTCGCGGGCATTACTGACCAAAAAGTCGATCAGCGCCTGACTCCCCAAAACCGCTGCGCCTTGGCAACCTAATGCCTTACCAAAGGTCACCACTTGCACATCGATAAGCTTGGCGGCTTTATCTCTTACATCACTATTTTGATAGCCATCGAGCACCGCAAAACCATGGGCATCATCAACAATCAACCAAGTATTCTGTTGACGACAAAGCGCCGATAACTGCGTGATCGGCGCACAATCCCCGTCCATGCTAAACACGCTTTCTGTGATTAACGCCGATGCGTGATTTCGAGTCAGAAGCCGCTCAGCGCTCTCAAGCGAATTATGTAAAAAACGTTTTAACTGCGCACCGCTGTCCTGCAAACCATCGATAATTGAGGCATGCACAAGTTTATCGGCAATCACAGTATCTTGCTGATCAAACAAGGTTTTCATTAACGCCGTATTGGCACTAAAGCCCGAGCAGAATAGTAATCCCGCTTCATGTCCCGTTAAGGCGCAGAGTTCACGTTCAAGTGTGACATGCGCATCACTGTACCCTGTCACTAAGGGCGATGCGCCGCTACCCACACCGTAGGTCTGCGCACCAAGGTGCAGCGCTTCAACCAACTCAGGAACGCGGGATAAGCCTAAATAATCATTACTGCTAAAATTAACATAGGATCGACCTTCGAACACAAAGCGCGGGCTCGAAGTGGGTGCGTTAACATCAAAGCTGTGATCAACACTCAGCATTTTACGTTGCCGTAATAAACCTTGCTCACGTAAGGCTTGCTGACGGGCGGCAATTTTCATCTCGAGCAGAGAACTCATCGATTTAGCCTCAAGAATGATTGTCTTAAAAATGCTTGCTTGAAAAATGGAGTGCGGCCAATAAAGCTATCGGCCGCAATCAAAATAGGCTGCAGCCAACAAGGTTTACAGGCTATTCGACCTGTTTGTCGGACAACATGCACTCAGTGATATTACAAAGCAGCCGCGTCATAGAATTGTGCCGATGACTTATCTTGATAGGCCGCCGCTTTTGCTAAAACAGCACTTTCTTCTTCCAGTTTTGCCGCGGCGCCCTGCTCGGGACGTAAGCCTAAACGTCGAAATAGCCCCATATCATCGCTTTCTTCTGGGTTTGGTGTGGTCAGCAATTTACAACCATAGAAAATCGAGTTAGCGCCGGCAAAGAAACACATGGCCTGCAGCTCATCACTCATATTTTCGCGGCCTGCCGATAACCGCACGCGGGAAAGCGGCATTAAGATACGCGCCACGGCGATAGTACGCACAAATTCGAGTGGGTCGAGGTCGTCAAGCTTCTCAAACGGCGTGCCCGCCACTTTAACTAACATATTGATCGGTACTGAATCAGGATGCTGCGGTAAATTAGCCAGCTGTTGTAGTAAGCCTGCGCGATCCGTCGCCTTTTCACCCATGCCGACAATCCCGCCCGAGCACACTTTCATGCCTGAAGCGCGCACATGTGTCAGTGTATCTAAACGATTTTGATAGGTACGTGTCGTGATCACATCGCCGTAATATTCAGGCGAAGTATCTAAATTATGGTTGTAATAATCTAAGCCAGCACTGGCTAAATCGTTCGCTTGATCTTCAGAAAGCATGCCGAGCGTCATACAGGTTTCCATACCTAAGGCTTTAACTTCTTGCACCATTTGCTTAAGGTACGGCATGTCTTTTTCTTTTGGGTTACGCCAAGCTGCGCCCATACAGAAACGAGAAGCCCCCGCGGCCTTAGCGCTGCGCGCTTCGGTCAGCACAGTTTCCATTGCCAGCAAACGCTCTTTTTCTAGACCTGTGTCATAACGGGCGCTCTGTGGGCAATATTTACAATCCTCAGGGCAAGCACCGGTTTTAATCGATAACAAGCGGCTAATTTGCACTTCATTAGGATCGTACACTTCACGGTGAATGCTGTGGGCTTTAAATAACAAATCATTCATCGGCAGCGCAAATAAGGCTTCGATTTCTTCCCGTTTCCAATCATGACGAACTTGCAACTGCGACATTGAACACCCTTTTTATTCTGTTTTTTATCTTGGCTAGGATAACCTCAGCCCTTAAACTGTCAACGCCAACCAGTGAACCCAGTTTACTAATGGCTACTTTATCACCAAAAAAGTGAGCTTTTATGCGCAATTTACTCGATTTTGACTTTGATAGCGCCCATATTTGGCATCCTTACACCTCAATGACCCGATCTCTTCCTGTTTTTGGTGTACACAGCGCCAAAGGCTGTGAATTGGAATTAGTTGATGGCCGCAAGTTGGTCGATGGCACTAGCTCGTGGTGGGCCTGTGTGCACGGCTATGCACATCCCGAGATATTAACCGCGATGGAAAAACAGTTGCATCAACTGAGCCATGTGATGTTTGGCGGTATCACCCATGAACCCGCCATTGAACTGTGCAAAAAACTTATCGCTATGACCTGCGAACCGCTGACAAAGGTCTTTTTGTGCGACTCTGGATCTATCTCAGTCGAAGTGGCAATTAAAATGGCGCTGCAATATTGGCAAGGTCAGAGTTGGCAAGGGCGAAGTGTACATGGAGAAGAACGACCGCTAAAACAACGCATTCTTACCGTTAAGAAGGGTTACCACGGCGATACCTTTGCCGCGATGAGCGTATGCGATCCCGAAGGCGGCATGCACACTATGTTTGGCGATGCAGTAACCAAGCAATCATTTGTGCCCGCGCCACAAACCGCATTTGGCGAAGCTTTACAAGCCGATGATTTAACCGCAATGCGCGACATATTAAGCATTAATCACCATGATATTGCCGCAGTGATTATAGAGCCGATAATGCAAGGCGCTGGCGGTATGCGTTTCTACAGCGCAGATTATTTAACGGGTCTTCGTGCCCTATGTGATGAATTTGATGTCCTGCTGATCTTAGATGAAATAGCCACTGGCTTTGGTCGAACAGGCAAGCTTTTTGCCCATGAGCACGCCAATATTACCCCTGATATCTTATGTTTAGGCAAAGCGCTGACTGGCGGTTATATCAGCCTAGCGGCAACGCTATGTACCGATAAAGTTGCCCAAGGAATCAGCCAATCTCCCGCGGGCGTGTTTATGCATGGTCCGACATTTATGGGCAACCCGCTGGCCTGCGCGGCGGCGTGTGCAAGCTTAGACATAATTAACCGTAATGAATGGCAAGCGCAAGTGGCCGCTATCGAGCAGCAAATGCGCGTTGAACTTAAGGATGCGATTGATTTGCCAAGCGTAAAAGATGTGCGCGTGCTCGGCGCAGTGGGCGTGTTAGAGATGCACGAACCCGTCAATACCGCTGAGTTACAGCAGCAATTTGTCGATTTAGGCGTCTGGGTGCGTCCCTTCGCCAACCTTATCTATATCATGCCGCCCTATATCATTAGCTCAGCACAATTAAGCCAACTCACCAGTGCGATGAAGCAAGTCGCAGCAGGTATTAGCGCGGTATCAAAAAGTCTTGAGCCGCAGCTTATCAGCCACGGTTAATGCTTTAGCGCTTGACCATCTTTTAGCTTAACGCTCTTTCAACTCAATAAGCCTTCAACTTACATAGGCTCTCAAATAAACGAACCCCTGCGCACTGTGCGCTAGGGGTTCGAACTGCCTGGCTTATATCAGTACTCAGCAGCCCCTTCCCTTGTTCGAATCTCGCATCCTCTCGATAGATAAACGCGCTAAGGTTGCAATTGCAATATTGCTCACAATTTCCATTAAAACCCTGTAATTTAGTGCATTTATTTAATCCGCCAACTGGAAATTTTATCAAAGCCAACGATGCTTATATCACTCACTTTACACAACATATCTTTCGCCAAAAGCTGACAACAACTTGAGCAGAGGGAATGGCTTAAATCGCTACACAAAGAAAAGGAGATCATATGTTCAAACTCGCTGACATCCCCGTTAATCGAAAACTCGCACTACAGCTCATTATCGCCCTCGCAGGTGCCTTAATTTTACTCACTATTTCCGTCACAGCCCTCAAGCACAACCTGATGGCAGAGCGTGAAGCACGACTTAATGCCGTATTATCCCTCGCCAGTAGCCGTATCCAAGCGTTGTCGCAATCGCTGCCCCTAGAGCAGGCACAGCAAGCCGCTAAAGACATGTTGAACGACATGCGTTTTGATGGTGATAACTACTTGTTTGTGATTGATGAATCGAGGCACGTTATCGTTCATCCCATCAAAAAAGAACTGGTTGGCCAACAAATGGGTAATCGAGGCGAAGAGAATTATTGGTTCGAAATGGTCGAACTCGGCCGTGATGGCAAACAAGGATTAGTCGAATACCGCTGGACGACGGCGAATGGCAAATCAGCGCAAAAAATCTCACTTGTCATGGGATTTAAACCTTGGGGCTGGATCTTAGGCTCAGGTATGTTACTCCAAGATATCGAAGCTACCATTTGGAATGAATACCTCACCATGGGAGGCATTACATTTGTCATTATTGTGCTTATGGCTTGGCTAGGTTATGCCATTAGCCGCTCTATTACTCAGCCATTGGATGATGTGAATCTGGCTATGCTCGCCATCACAAAAGGTGATTTAACGACTCAGCTAAAAATCTATGGTAAAGATGAACTTGGCATCTTAGCCCACAATATAAACCAAAGCATAGACTCCATTCGTAGCACTTTACTTCAAGCGAGTCATAGCGCTGACAATGTTGCACAGGCCTCGGCTCGGATCGCCTCAACTGCAGAGGAAACCAATCAAGCGGTAAATAATCAGCGGGATCAACTCGCCCAACTTGCCACCGCCATGAATGAAATGAGCGCCACTATCGCCGATGTCGCGAATAATGCGGAGAGCACAGCTAAAGATACCAAAGAAGCCACTTGGGAAGCTGGCCTTGGCGACCAAGATGTTCACGCCAGCGTAGATGGTATTCATGCTCTTGCCAAAGAAGTGGAGCAAGCGACGGATCAAGTAAATATGCTTAAAGAGGAAGTCATGCAGATCAGCGAGGTCACCTCTGTTATCAGCGCGATTTCAGACCAAACCAACTTGCTGGCACTGAATGCGGCAATTGAAGCCGCCCGCGCTGGCGAACAAGGGCGAGGGTTCGCTGTAGTCGCCGATGAAGTGAGGCAACTTGCCAGTCGCACTAGGCAATCGACCGAAGAAATTCAAAACACGATTTCATTATTGCAACAACGGGCCGTGAGCGCCGCTAAGGCAATGGATGCAAGCCGAGCTTTGGCAGAAAACAGTGTGAGTCAATCGGCAAAAGCGGGGAAGGATTTATCGCTTATTGTTGCTCATATAAAACATGTGAGTGACATGGCAACCCATATCGCCACCGCCGCAGAAGAACAAAGTGTGGTCGCAGAAGACATGAACAGAAACGTGTGCGGGATTAATAACTCAGCGCTCGAAGTCTCTGAATCGGCGACTTATTTGGCTCAAGAAAGTGAAAATTTGGCCGAATTATCACTGAATTTAAACAATAAACTGGCCGTATTCAAACTCTAGTCATGTATTTAGTTACACCCACAAACCTGTGTCAAACCGTTTAGCCAAGATAAGCCGCATAAAAAACTGCGCGATTATCTTGGCATTTCGTTAAACGTGCCGACGTCACTAAACTCATGTTACCGAACACGTATACCAAGCTTATTTTACCAAGCTAGAAATCAAGGCACGTAGCGCGGCAGGTTTTATCATTTTCGCCATATAGTGATAGCCGCGGCGTTGCACATCTTCCACCAACTCTTTGCGGGTATTGGCGGTGATCAAAATACCGGGCAAATCTTGTCCATAAAGCGCGCGAATACCGTCCATCGCATCGACGCCATTTTGGCCATCATCTAAATGGTAATCCGCGAGCACAATATCAGGCGCGACGCCTTTCAGTCCTAGTTTAATGCGTGCATCGGATAAATCTTTTGCACAGATAACCTCACACTGCCAGCGGCTTAATAAGCTTTCTAATCCAGCTAAAATGGCCTCTTCGTTGTCGATACACAACACTTTGATACCCGATAACGGCTGCAGCAGCGACGGTAACGCCTTCACTTGTGGCTGACGCACAGTTTCTCCAAGCGGTACACAAATGGAGAAGACCGAGCCGCGCCCTAAATGGGATGAAACCTGAATACCGTGTTCTAACACTTTACTGATGCGATCAGCAATCGCCAGACCTAAGCCCAAGCCGCTAACATTGTTGCTCTTAGGATTATTCAACCGCTTAAATTCTTTGAAAATTTCTTGGGTTTCTTTTTCATCAATACCACAACCCGTGTCTAACACTTGGATCTCAAGGTAATGACCGCGATGGCGACAACCAAACAAGACTCTGCCACCACGGGCGTAACGGTAGGCATTAGTTAAAAAGTTTTGTAATACTCTGCGCAGTAACGAAGGATCAGAATTAACGGTTGCGCTGCATGGAACCATCTTAAAACGAATTTGGTTATCCGCCGCCATCGCTTCAAATTCAACGGATAAGCCATTGATCAGTTCTGAAATCGCAAAGTCACGGCGATTTACATCCACCATACCTGAGTCGAGTTTAGAAATATCCAATAGGTCAGTGAGCAATTCGCCGGCAATTTTTAGCGAGCTATTCACATGGGATAAGGTGGTTCTGGCCTCGCGATCTAGATTGGGATACTGAGATAACGACGCAGTGAACAGTCGCGCAGCATTAAGTGGCTGCATTAAATCATGGCCGACGGCGGCCAAGAAGCGACTCTTAGAGGCGTTGGCGATTTCTTCCTGCGCTTTAGCCTCCAGTAACTCACTGTTTAACATGGCTAATTCATAGGTACGTTCGTTAACGCGACTTTCTAAGGTTTCATTGGCTTCGAGCAGCGCGCGCTCCTGCTCGCGATACTGAGTAATATCGGTAAAGGTCATCACAAAACCACCGTCTGGCATGGGATTACCTTGAATTTTAATCACTTTACCGTCTCTGCGATGGCGCTCAGAAGTGTGCGGCGTGCCATTACGCATATGCTGCACCCGCTGCTCAACCTGCTGTTCTATTTCCCCTTCACCACAATAACCCCGCGCCGCATTAAAGCGGATCACTTCACTGATGGGCATGCCCTGCTGCAAAAATCCATCGGGATATTGATACAGCTCCACATATTTGTAATTCCATGCCACAAGATTGAGATCGTTATCGATAACACTCATGCCTTCATAGGCGTGTTCAATCGCGCCGCGCAACATGTCTTGGCTGAGCATGATTTTCGATGAGGCTTCATCGACCAGACTAAAGACTTCATCCAGCGCTAAATCGCGCCCTTGCAGCACGGAATCCATCACTAGCGCTGCGCTTGAAGCGCCGAGTACGCCCGCCAATAAACGTTCAGTGTGGAAAATCAGCTCTGGCGGCGCCGCTTTATGCCAACTATCACTTTTTACCGCATCAATAGAGAAACGGCTAAAGCTCTCGTAGGCGCGCGTTGGGCTAACGAAACGACTCGCCAGTATCAGTAAGTCCTGCTGTGAAATCGGACCATTTTTCTTATTGGCGCTGTTTTTTAATTTACCCGGACTCACAAAAGCACTGGCCTGAATACGCTCAGCCACACCCGCTCTAAACCAAATAGAACCCAAAATATAACAGGCAATATTGGCAAAAAGAGCCGTCAGCGCATCACGCACATTAGGCGTTATCGCATCTAGCAGGCCTTTCTCGCTCGCGACACTAGACAAGAACGCCGATGAGCTTTGCACATCGGTCATGCCCTGCAACATGATGTAGAACCACAACGCAAAGCCCACGCCGAGTCCTAAAAATACCCCAGCACGATTGCCGTGTTTCCAATAGAGTCCACCGACTAAAGCTGGCGCAAGTTGGGCAAAAGCCCCAAAAGACAACATGCCTAAATGGGACAAGGAATCACTGTCTGATAATGCCAAATAGCTGCCATAGCCTAAGCCAAGAATAATCACGATCGCTAAGCGGCGGGCATTAAGTAACAGGTGCGAGAACTGACTGAAGTTTTTCTCGCGGATATGGCCTGTGCGCAGCATCACTGGCACCAGCCATTCGTTACTTACCATCACACTGATAGTCACCACCGCCACTATCACCATGCCAGTTGCCGCCGAAAGTGTGCCAAGTAATGCAATCACCGCCAGCAAAGGTTGATCTAACGCCAGCGGTAAATTAATCACATAGGTATCGGCCGACACTGAATCGCCGAGGATGATCTTCCCCGCCAAGGCGAGCGGTCCAACGAACAAGCCAAAGAGTGCTAAATAAATGGGAAACAGCCAACGCCCTTTTGACAAAACTGACTCATCGGCGCATTCCACCACCATTACATGGAACTGCCTTGGCATACATAAAAAGGCCGCCATTCCGACGAGTAACTCAGGCATTAAGGCTTCAATACGTGGATTAGGATAATTAATTAGTGACTGCGCATTGGCCTGCTGCCAAATATCCCCAAAACCATCGAACACTCCGAAACTGATGATGATGCCGACCAACAAAAATGCGGCAAGTTTCACCAGAGACTCAAATGCAATCGCGAGCATCATGCCGGGATTATGCTCGGTCGCATCGAGTTTGCGAGTACCAAATAAAATGGCAAATATGGCTAACAGCGAAGTGATCAGTAAAGGAATCGTCACGCCATCGAGGGGATCGTCAGCGGGTTGAAACAAATTAAGACTGAACACCATCGCCTTAAGCTGCAGGGCGATATAGGGCATGATGCCAAACAAGGCAATTAAGGTGACTAAGGCGGCTAAGGTTTGAGATTTGCCGTATCGGGCGGCAATAAAGTCGGCCACGGAAGTGATATTTTGCGCCTTAGACACTAATACCATCTTGCGTAACATGCCAAAACCTAAAGTAAAAATCAGAATAGGGCCGATAAAAATCGGTAAGAAAGACCAAAAATCCTTAGCCGATTGCCCAACTGTGCCTAAAAAACTCCACGAGGAGCAATAAACCGCTAAGCTCAGACCATAGATAACGACCTGAAGCTTTTTAGTGATCTGAGTAAACCAACGCTCCGCCCCCCAAGCCAATAGGAATAAAAGCGAGACATAACAGACGGCAATAACAGCAACGACTAAGGTTAAATTCATACTTTGCTCTTTTTTCTGATTATTGTGCGATAAAACCTGTCTAAAATCTAGCCGGATTTTTAATGCAACAGACTAAATATAAAGGAAAATTTAACACTAGACCAAGGTCTAATGGAGTTGCCGCCCCCTTGCATACCATACTCAGTCCACGCAATTTTTCAAAAGGGAAGCCCTATGAGCTCGCAGTCTCTCTACAAAGTCTCCGGCAATATCGCTGCCAATGCACTTGTAAACAACGATAAATATAAAACAATGTACCAAGAGTCGATTGTCAATCCTGAAGGTTTCTGGAGAGAACACGGCAAGCGTATTGATTGGATAAAACCCTATACCAAAATTAAAAAAACCTCTTTTGATGACCATAACTTATCGATCAATTGGTTTTACGATGGCACCCTGAATGCTTCTGCCAACTGTTTAGATCGTCATTTAGCCGAACACAGTGATCGCGTGGCGATTATTTGGGAAGGCGATAACGCCAGCGAACAACGCAAAATCACCTACGGTGAATTACATGCAGATGTGTGTAAGTTTGCCAACGCACTGCGCAGCCAAGGCGTGCGCCGCGGGGATATAGTCACAATTTACATGCCTATGGTGCCAGAAGCAGCAGTGGCTATGCTTGCCTGTGCCCGTATCGGCGCTGTGCACTCTGTGGTCTTCGGTGGTTTCTCGCCGGATTCAATCGCCTCTCGCGTGATTGACGGTAAATCCAAAGTCATTATTACCTCCGATGAAGGTATGCGCGGTGGCCGTGCAATTCCATTAAAGCGCAATATCGATGATGCCTTAAAGCACCCTGATGTCACTACGGTTGAAAAAGTCATCGTACTTAAACGCACAGGTGGCAAAGTAGATTGGGTAGAAAGCCGTGATGTGTGGTGGCATTCACTGATGGAAACCGCATCAGAGCACTGCCAACCAGAAGAAATGGACGCCGAAGCACCATTATTCTTGCTTTATACCTCAGGTTCAACTGGGAATCCCAAGGGCGTATTGCACACCACTGGCGGCTACATGGTTTATGCGTCTATGACCCATGAATATGTGTTCGACTACAAAGCGGGTGAAGTGTACTGGTGTACCGCGGATGTGGGTTGGATCACTGGCCACTCTTACATGGTTTACGGCCCGCTCGCCAATGGTGCGACTGTGCTTATCCATGAAGGTGTGCCGAATCATCCAAGTCCTGCCCGTTTAGGCGAAATGATTGACCGCCATAAAGTGAACATTCTATATACAGCGCCAACCTTAATTCGCGCGCTGATGGCCGAAGGTAAGCAACACTTCGATAAGTTCGATGGTAGCAGCTTGAGGATCATGGGCTCGGTAGGTGAACCTATCAACCCAGAAGCATGGCGTTGGTACCATGAGGTGATAGGTCATGAGCATTGCCCTATCGTCGATACTTGGTGGCAAACTGAAACCGGCGGTATTTTGATCACGCCACTGCCAGGCGCGACCGACACTAAACCTGGCTCAGCGACCCGTCCGTTCTTTGGCGTTCAACCCGCCTTAGTGGATAACATGGGGAATATTTTAGAAGGTGAGAACGAAGGTAACTTAGTGTTACTCGATTCTTGGCCGGGCCAAATGCGTACTGTGTATGGCGACCACGAACGATTTGTACTGACCTACTTTAAAACCTTCCGCGGCATGTATTTTACCGGTGACGGTGCACGCCGCGATGAAGATGGCTACTACTGGATCACTGGCCGCGTTGATGACGTAATCAACGTATCCGGCCACAGATTAGGTACGGCAGAGGTCGAAAGTGCGCTGGTATCACATGAACTGGTTGCAGAAGCTGCAGTAGTTGGCTACCCACATGATATTAAAGGCCAAGGTATTTATGCGTACGTCACGCTAACCCGTGGTACTGAAGAAACCGAAGAGCTACGTCAAGAGCTGCGTCAATGGGTTCGTAAAGAAATTGGTGCGCTAGCCACCCCAGATCTCATCCAATGGGCGACGGGCTTACCTAAAACACGTTCAGGCAAGATTATGCGCCGCTTCCTGCGTAAGATTGCCGCTAACGAAGTGACCAACTTAGGGGATGCATCAACCTTGGCCGATCCAGCTGTGATCGAGACCTTGATTGAATCACGCTTAAATCGTACTGAGTAATATCCGAGTTAAGAATAACGTCCACAACGCTTAGTCTATGCCCAATAGGCTAAGCGTAACCTGAACCTCCCTTTTTAAACCTCAGGTTAAAAGTGAACCCTGTTGAGAGAGTGTGTGTGATTGCTCCTTTCTCTAGCTTGCCCCTCCAACCAGGGGCATTTTTTTTGCCTGTTATGTTAAGCTTGCAGCCTCACTTTTATTCAGCATAGATTTTTTATCAGCGTGTCAGTCAAACTCAGAGACTATCAACAGCAAGCGGTTAATGCCGCCATCGCCCATTTTAGGCAAAGCCAAGCTTCCGCCGTACTCGTATTACCCACAGGCGCCGGCAAAAGCATAGTGATCGCCGAACTGGCACGCATCGCCAAAGGCAGAGTCTTAGTGCTCACCCATGTGAAAGAATTAGTTGCACAAAATGCCGAGAAAGTCGGCCTCCTCACCGCACAAGCCAGTATCTATGCGGCGGGACTCAATCAAAAAGCCACAGAGGGGAAAACCGTCGTCGCCAGTATTCAATCGGCGGCGCGGGGGTTAACCCAGTTCGATCAGCCGTTCTCGTTAGTCATTATTGATGAATGCCACAGAGTCAGCCTAGAAAAAACCAGCCAATATCAGCAAGTACTCAACCATTTACGCACGAAAAATCCTCAATTAAGATTGCTCGGTCTCACCGCCACCCCCTATCGCCTTGGCACTGGCTGGATTTATCAGCAACACTATCACGGCAAAGTGGGATCTCCCGAACATGCCGTATTCGAACATTGTGTGTTCGAGCTGCCCATCAGGCCGCTCATTAAGCAAGGTTACCTCACAGCGCCAACCCTATTTGATGGCCTAAGTGCCCAGTATGACTTCAGCCAACTCAAAGCAAACGAGAATGGCGAATATGCCGAAGCCGAGGTTAACGATTTACTGGGACATTACGGCCGCGCGACCACTGCGATTGTGAAACAGCTCATTGAACTGAGCCAACATAGAAAAGGCATTATCATTTTTGCGGCAACGGTGCGCCACGCTAATGAGATTTTTGGCCTACTCAACCAAGCTCACGCAGCGCAGAGCGCCATTATCACGGCACAAACGCACGACAATGAACGTGACGCGACGATTGAACGCTTTAAAGCCCAAGAGCTTAAGTTTTTAGTCAACGTGGCTGTGTTGACGACAGGCTTCGACGCGCCCCATGTGGATTTGATTGCAATTTTGCGCCCGACAGCCTCAGTCAGTCTGTTTCAACAAATGATCGGCCGTGGATTGCGAATCGCTGAAGGCAAAAAAGATTGTCTTATCATCGACTATGCAGCCAATGGTTATGACTTGTATTTCCCCGAGGTCGGCCAAGCGAAACCCAACAGTAAATCGGTACCCGTGCAGGTGCATTGCCCTGTATGCGATTTTGCCAATATATTCTGGGGACTCACGGACGACGATGGCGACATTATCGAACACTTTGGTCGCCGCTGTCAGGGCATAGTCGAACAGCAAGGTAAAAAGCTGCAGTGCGACTTTCGATTTAGATCTAAATCTTGCCCTGATTGCGGTGAAGAGAATGACATTGCCGCACGCATTTGCCAGCACTGCCAATCGACCCTCATCGATCCCGATAAACGCCTACGCCAAGTGCTCAGCCAGCAGCACCATCATTTATTCCGCTGCCAGCATATGAGCCTCATCGACGATGACGGCAATCTGAAAGTGCAGTACCTCGATATCGACGGTAATGAATTCAATCGCCGCTTTAAATTGCAAACGCCGGCCCAGTGGCGAGCCTTATATGCCTTATTCATCTTTCCCCATAGCCGTACACCGGGATTAAAACCGAAAAAGTACACTAAGGTGACAGAGTTAATCAGCGACGCGGATAAATTCCGCATGCCCGATCTCTTGCTGCTGAAGAAACATAAAAAAGGCTGGGATCTGCTCGAAAGCTATTTTGATTATCAAGGTCGCTATCAAACTGAAAATAAACGTGGCTGACATTATCAATTCACTTAGGCCTATGGTATAAAACGACTAAAGTAATCCTAAGGAGCTATTATGTTCGTTGTTATTTTTGGCCGTCCAGGCTGTCCTTATTGCGTTCGTGCTGTGCAATTATCTGAGCAACTCGTTGAAAAACGTGATGACTTTAAGTTCAGATATGTCGATATCCATGCAGAAGGCATCTCTAAAGCAGATTTAGAAAAAACTGTCGGTAAGCCAGTTGAAACAGTACCGCAGATTTTTGTCGATGAGAAGCACATCGGTGGGTGCACAGATTTCGAGCAATATGTTCGTGAAAACAATCTGTTAGATTAAGCGCTATAGATATGTGATCCGCTTAATGCAAAAGGAGACCTAAGGTCTCCTTTTTAGTCTTTATCACAACCCAGTGGGATTAGAGCTTTCCATAAGATAGTGCTCGGTACATAACTGCCTAGAAAGCCCCCCTGAATCCAGAGCACCGTTGTCATCATCACTGCACATAATGTCAGCTTTAATATAATCACCAAACTCAAGATACGTTTCTTTTTAAAGATGCCGCATTAGTCGAACTTGCTAATGCCAATAATTATGTTAGAAAATATTTTGCAGTGGAATAAGTAAAACGAAGGTATTAAATTCGGTACTCAGTATTGGAGTTTAACGAGGGACATTCAGGGGGAAATTCAAGAGAGATACAGCTGAAAAAATAAGTGGTGGGTCGTGAAGGATTCGAACCTTCGACCAATTGGTTAAAAGCCAACTGCTCTACCGACTGAGCTAACGACCCATCGAGGTATAACGCTGATTTATGCACTTTCAGTAAAGTGTAGTGCCGTGGAGGATTAGAACCATTCGACTGATTGGTTAAAAGCCAACTGCCCTAGCTTTATAAAAAAAGCGACTGAGCTAACGACTCATCTAAGTATTGCGATAAAACGATTCACTTAGTGTGGCATTCATAATGCAGATAATAAGTGGTGGGTCGTGAAGGATTTGAACCTTCGACCAATTGGTTAAAAGCCAACTGCTCTACCGACTGAGCTAACGACCCATCTAGTGTTGCACTGATTTATGCACTTTCAGTAAAGTGGTGTGTCATTAAGGATTATAACCATTCGACTGATTGGTTAAAAGCCAACTGCCCTCGCTTTATAAAAAAAAGCGACTGAGCTAACGACCCATCTGGTGTTGCACTGATTTATRCACTTTCAGTAAAGTGGTGGGTCGTGAAGGATTCGAACCTTCGACCAATTGGTTAAAAGCCAACTGCTCTACCGACTGAGCTAACGACCCATCTAGGTATTACGATAAAAATGTTCACTTATTTTGGCATCARCAATGCGAATAATAAGTGGTGGGTCGTGAAGGATTCGAACCTTCGACCAATTGGTTAAAAGCCAACTGCTCTACCGACTGAGCTAACGACCCATCTGGTGTTGCGCTGATTTACACACTTTCAGTAAAGTGGTGTGTCATTAAGGATTAGAACCATTCGACTGATTGGTTAAAAGCCAACTGCCCTAGCTTCATAAAAAGCGACTGAGCTAACGACCCATTGTACTACTGACTATCTCATTAAATACCACTAACTTATTCTATTCATTAGAGTAAGTGGTGGGTCGTGAAGGATTCGAACCTTCGACCAATTGGTTAAAAGCCAACTGCTCTACCGACTGAGCTAACGACCCATTTACTGGTATTTCACGCCCCGAACGACCTCGCCGCTCTGAGGGCGCCTATAATACCTTTTTCATCTTCTCATGCAAGCGCAAATTCCCAATTTTTTGTCGTTTGCATGAAAAACAGACTAAGAGTATGTTTTTTAGTTAATTACGCTTTAATTGCAGCCAGTTGCTGCTGTGCAATACGTGCTGCGGCGCTGTTTGCGTAATCTTTGACAACTTGTTGGTAGTATTGCATCGCACCAGCTTTATCACCGGTTTTCTCGGCGATCATGCCAAGCTTCACTAAACTATCGCCACGTTTATTAGAATCACTAAAACGATCAACCACAGTTTTGAAGGCTTGTTTGGCTTCTGCAAATTCGCTCTTATTAAATAATAGCTGTCCTAACCAATAGTTCGCATTCGCGGCATACACAGAGTCTGGGTATTGTTTGATAAAAGCACGGAAGGCAGGAATGGCATCGTCATACTTTCGCTCTTTTAAGACTAAGTTAACGGCATTTTCATAACTTGCAGTTTCACTTAAACTACTTGCGGCAGCATTGGCCGATACCACAGAGGGGATTGATGTGGCTGCAGCTGCAGGTGCGGCAGATGCCTTTGAGGATAAATTAGCAAGCTCATCATATAACTGACGCTGACGCTCTTGCATCTGCTCAATCTGATAATTCTGTTGTTCGGTTAAACCGCGTAAATCGAGAACTTCCTGCTGCAGTGTATCAAGACGACGTTGCATCTCGAGCTCACTTTGTTGTCTCGATTTTACAATACGTTCGATACGAGCAAGTCTGTCATCACCCGAACCACCAGCAATATCTTCCACAGGAGCAGGCGCTGCAACTGCAGCGCCCGCACCAAGGAACATTGCCGTAATTAAGACGGCACGTTTCATTGTGTTACTCTCCGAGATTCAATCTTAGTAAACTAAAACTGCACGACGGTTTTTGCCAAAACCTTCATCAGTGCGAGAAAAATCAAGTGGTTTTTCTTCGCCATAGCTGACTACGCTCATTTGGCTTGGCTGTACGCCCATACCTTGTAGGTATTTAGCAACGGCTTTAGCACGACGTTCACCCAGAGCAATGTTGTACTCAGGAGTGCCACGCTCGTCCGCATGACCTTCAATCAGTACGCGCACACTTGGGTGCTCAACTAAGTAAGTACCATGAGCTTCTAATACAGCGGCGAATTCAGTTTGAACTTCACTGCGGTCGAAATCGAAGTAAATGATGTGTTCTTTTCTCAACTCTTCTAACTGCTGACGTTGCTGCTCTTCAGATGACAACATAGCACCCACACCACCAGTTTGAATGCCACCATTCAGTTCGCTACCTGAACCGTTTGTTGAGCCCATTGCATCAGTTTCTGATTCTGAAGTTGAGCTACATGCACTAATAGCCATAATTGGAAGTGCTACCAACATAGCTTTTAACAACTTATTCAGATCCATTACGTGTTCCTTATAAAATTAAATGTGATTAAATCAAGGTATAACATTAGAGAAACGGAGACCAAGAAGGTGATTTCACCTCGCCTTGACCCACGGGTAATCTCGCTTTAAAGCGTCCATCCGTAGAAACAGCTGCTAATACTTGCTTACCTTGGTGTGTAGTGCCATATATGACCATAGTACCATTAGGCGCCACACTTGGGGATTCATCCAAGCGTGTAGAGGTTAGCACCTGCATAAAACGCGTATTTAAATCCATACGCGCAATATTAAACTTACCATTAGTACGGTTAACAAAAATCATACTACGTCCATCTGGCGTAATTGAACCACCAAGGTTCCATTCACCTTCAAATGTTTCACGACTCACTTTACCTGAACTTAACTCTACGCGATAAATTTGCGGTCTACCACCACGTTCAGAGGTGAAAATCAACGACTTCCCATCAGGATACCATGATGGTTCAGTATCGATAGCATAGTGATTGGTAATACGCTTAATCGCTTTTGTCGCAATATCGATAACATAGATCTCAGGCTGACCATCCTTAGACAGCGTCACAGCCAAAGATTTGCCATCAGGAGAGAAAGCCGGCGCACCGTTAATACCAGGGAAAGAGCTCACTTTAGTGCGCACTTGGGTATAAAGGTCTTGTACGAAAATCTCTGCTTTTTTATTTTCAAAGCTAACATACGCCAAACGACGTCCATCAGGCGACCAAGTGGGTGACATTAATGGCTCAGGTGAGCGCAGTAACATTTGCTCGTTAAAACCATCATAGTCAGCAACCATCAACTGATAAGGTGCTTTTTGAGTATGATTAACCACGACGTAGGAGATCCGCGTTAAGAATGCACCGCGAATACCGGTTAACTTTTCATAGACGATATCGCTAATTCTATGACCATATTGACGAAATTGCGCTGCTGAAATCACAGTTTGGCGACTGTCCATCAAAAATTCTGTAGCGCTGACTGAGCCTTTCAATGCTTGGTTTTGTGCTTTAACTAAATCGATTAAATCAAAGCTCACCAAATACTGATCGGTTCCGTAAGGTTTCACAGTACCTAACACCACAGCTTCTGCGCCAACGCTAGACCATGAACTAGGTTGAAACTGAGCCAAAGCACCAATATTGCGCTGAGGTAGTCCGAGCTCGTCTAAAGGTTTAAAGGTACCGCTACGAGCTAAGTCAGACATCACCACATCAGCAATCGCTTGTGGCGGTGCGCCAGGACCTTGCCATACAAAAGGCATCACAGCGATGGGACGCGCTGCGTCAACACCTTCTGTGATCACAATATCTAATGCCGCTTTCGCGGGGGTGGTGCACAGCAGAACTGCCAGTGCTAACCATTTTGCCAATATTTTCATGGTGCTCCTTTAATTAAACGTTGGTTCAACGATTAAGTTAATTTCTTTCATCAAGTTATAAACCGCAGGATCCGGAGACACAGGCAGTTTGCCCGCTTTCAAAATCGCCGCTTTTGCTGCACGACAAACGTTGGGATCACCACCTTTAGTTTGGCTGCTGATCACAAACCCATCATTCGCTAAACGCACAGAGACAGTACAAGTCTTTCCACGCATAGATTCATCCACTACCAAATTACGTTGAATAGTTGATTTTATCATTGCCTGATACTTACCGACTTCACTCTGCATTTGCTTATTCATGGTTTGCGACAGCGCCGCTTGCTCAGCCGCTAATGCATCAGCCATTTCCTGCTCTTGATCGGCAAGGGCTTTAGCATCTGCTTTAGCTTTAGCATCTGCTTTAGCTTTAGCATCTGCTTTAGCTTTAGCATCTGCTTTAGCTTTAGCATCCGCTTTAGCTTTGGCATCTGCTTTAGCTTTAGCATCTGCCTCCGCTTTAGCTTCCGCATCTGCTTTTTGCTTACGGTCAGTTTCAGCTTTCACTGCAGCAGCTTCTTCAACCTTGCGTTTTTCAGCAGCTTTTTGTGCGGCGTCTTCAGCAACCTTACGCTCCTGCTCTTTCAGCTTACGGTCAGCTTCGGCTTTGACCGCCTTTTCCTTTTCCTGCTGCTGTTTCACCTGGGCTAATTTGGTCGCTTCATTGGCTTTTTGAATCTCAATTTCCTGCTGCTTACGTTCTTGCTCTAGCTGTTTAATCTGAGCTTGTTCGCGCTCGCGTGCCTGTTTCGCTTCTTGAGCTTTGCGTTCAAGCTCGGCTTGACGTTCTTGCTCACGGCGTTCGGCATCACGCTTTTCTTGCTTAAGTTTCTCAACTTGATTAGCCACTTTTTGCTGATCAACCATAACCGCTTTGATTGCTGGTGCGCTAACTTGTTGCATAGGCTCAGGTTTGTGAGAAAAATCTATTCCTAACGCCAGAATAATTATCACGCCAATATGAATACCCGCTGAAATTGACAGAGGTAATGTTACATCTGACTTATCTGCCACCTATTTCTCCTTGGGTGAATCCGTCATCAAACCGACTGATGGCACGCCAGCTTGCTGCAGTGTCACCATCAACTGAATCACTTTATCGTAAGGAATATTTCTATCGGCTTTAACCACAACAGGACGCTCAGGTTCAGTCACGATAAGTGCAGCCACTTCCGTTGCCAATTCTTCCAAATCCATAGGCACATTCGTTGAACCGCCTTTATTGAGGAAGTAATCACCGTCACCATCGATAGAAGCAACAATGGGCGGCTTACTGTCATTGGGTAACACTTCTGCCGCCCCTTGAGGCAGCTCAACTTTGACCCCTTGGGTCACTATGGGTGCTGTTACCATAAAAATAATTAACAGCACGAGCATGACGTCGATATAAGGGACCACGTTGATTTCAGCAACGGGGCGACGACGTTTGCGCTGATAAGCTGGTTGCATTATGCCCCTTCCTTCTCACTGTATGCTTGGCGATGCAAAATGCTGGAGAACTCTTCCATAAAGTTTGCGTAAGCCATTTCTAATTTATCGACTTGAGTCGAGAAACGGTTGTACGCAATTACCGCTGGAATTGCAGCAAATAAACCCATAGCCGTTGCAATCAAAGCTTCAGCAATACCGGGGGCAACCATAGCTAAGGTGGCGTTTTCCATCGAACCAATAGCGATAAAAGAATTCATGATCCCCCATACCGTACCAAATAAACCGATATAAGGGCTAGTCGAACCAATCGTTGCTAATAACGGTAAGTTAGCTTCTAACTTTTCCATTTCGCGAGACAAGGTCACACGCATAGCTCGCGATGTACCATCCATGACGGCATCGGGCACTTTGCTATTTAATTTATTCAGGCGTGAATATTCCTTAAAGCCAGTCACAAATAATGACTCTAAACCGCTATTATCTGGACGAGATGATAATTCTTTATATAAACGGTTTAAATCAACACCTGACCAAAATTTATCTTCAAACTTCGCCGATTTACTTTTTGCGGATGTCAGTAAGCTACGGCGTTGTAAAATCACCGTCCAAGACATCACCGACAAGCAAAGTAAAGTGAACATAACAAATTTCACTAATAAACTGGCTTGTAAAAATAACCCAACAATCGACATATCAGCTTGCACTGTCAAACTCCTGCACAATATTTAAGGGAATAGCTCGGGGACGCATACGTGATAGCGCAACACAAACAACCAGCACTGTGCCTTCACAATAACAGTCTCCCTGTTTATCGACCAAGCGTTGATGAAAGATCAACGAGGCCTTTTTCAACTCTATGACCTTAGTTTCAACAATAAGGTTCTGTTCAAAACGTGCTGCTTTGCGAAAATCGAGTTCCGCACGCTTTACGACAAAAGCGGTGTCGTCGGCTAATAACGCAGTCTGACTCACGCCAAGGGCTTTTAGCCACTCGGTTCGCGCGCGCTCAAAAAAGTTGAGGTAGTTCGAATGATAGACAACGCCACCAGCGTCGGTGTCTTCGTAATAGACTGAAATTGGCCAATGAAACATCATTTGAAAATAAGCAAATTTTGGTTGAAAAATTGACGCTTACTATACCTAGGGAAACAAGACTTGTGAATGACCCGATGAAGATATAGATAGGAATAGCGCGGGTTTCAGATGAATAGGGGCAATTGTAAAAGAGAATGGGGTCAAACGACCCCATTTTATTAACATAGTTAGTTATTTTGCGATAGCTTGTGGCAAGGTTAAGCCAAAACTCTGCCACAAGAAACTGTA
Organism: Shewanella sp. SW32; assembly: GCF_025653365.1. Lineage (NCBI taxonomy): Bacteria > Pseudomonadati > Pseudomonadota > Gammaproteobacteria > Alteromonadales > Shewanellaceae > Shewanella > Shewanella sp. SW32. Next base: position 61,357 of record NZ_JAKKSJ010000017.1, read on the forward strand.
GATGTCGGCAAATTCGTCGATCTTCATCGCCGTGGGCTTACCCGCTCCATGACCAGCATTTGACTCGATACGCATAATGACTGGTTTATTGCCCTGCTGTTTATCCTGCAGCATTGCCGCAAACTTGAAACTGTGTAATGGCACAACACGATCATCATGATCCGCAGTCATTACCATAGTCGCAGGATAAGCTTGCGCTTTTACATTGTGATAGGGCGAATAAGCCAATAGCGCAGGGAATTGCTCAGCTTTATCGGCACTGCCGTATTCACTCGTCCAAGCCCAACCAATAGTGAACTTGTGGAAACGCAGCATATCCAACACGCCCACCGCAGGTAATACGGCAGCAAAAAGTTCAGGACGTTGAGTCACAGCAGCGCCCATCAACAGACCACCATTACTGCGGCCATAGGCACCGAGTTTAGAGCTGTTGGTGTATTTTTCGCTGACCAGATATTCCGCAGCAGCATAATAGTCATCAAACACATTTTGCTTTTTGTCGAACATCCCCGCTTGATGCCAGCTTTCGCCATACTCAGCGCCGCCACGTAAACTCGGCACAGCATAAATGCCACCCATGTCTAACCAAGCGATATTGGCAGGGCTAAAACGTGGTGTCATCGAAATGGCAAAACCACCATAGGCATAAAGTAATGTCGGATTTTGACCGTTTTTCACTAAGCCCTTTTTATAGGAGAGCATCATAGGCACACGCGTACCGTCTTTGCTGCTATAGAAAACCTGTTCAGAAACATAGTCATCGGGATTAAACGAGACTTTGGGTTTAGCAATGACGGTTGAACCGCCAGTTTTAAAATCAAACTTATAGGTGGTTTCAGGCTGAATATAACTATTGAACACATAATAGAAATAATCTTTGCTGGCTTTACCAAAAGGCCCTGCCACATTGCCAAGACCAGGCAATGCCACATCTTGACGCTTCTGACCACCCATACTGTAAATCGATAATTGACCTAACACATCATGTAAATAACTCACCACTAAATGGTCATTAATAATGGCGACATTATTAATCGGATCTTTAGACTCAGGAATAATCGTTTGCCATTGCGATTTATCACTATTGCGGGTGTCAATCGCAATCACTTTACCATTAGGCGCCTCTAAGTCGGTTTTGAAATAAAACACTGAACCATCATTACCGAGAAACTCATATTCAGCTTCTAATTTGAGGATCAATTCCACCACTTGGGATTTAGGCTCAAATAACGATTTATAGAAGAAACGATTACGCTTATCCGTACCTTGAGAAATCGACAGTAATAAGTATTCACCTTTCTCAGAGACATCAATACCAAAGCCCCAATCTTTATTCTGTGGACGCTCATAAATCAATAGATCTTGATGTTGGTCTGTGCCTAATTTGTGGTAATACACTTTTTGGTTAAAATTAACGTCAGCTAAAACATCCCCCCCTGCAGGGGCATCATAACGGGCGTAGAACACACCTTGGTTTTCTTTATCCCACACTGCACTAGAAAATTTAATCCATTTCAGTTCATCGGCCAGTTTCTTACCAGTTGCGATATCAACGAACTGCCATTGCTGCCAATCTGAGCCAGAATTTGACACACCATAAGCTAAAATTTTACCGTCATTACTCACAGCCACGCCGGATAAGGCAACAGTACCATCCGCAGACAGTTTATTTGGGTCAAGAACAGGCTTTTCAACACCATCTAAACCTTTAACGTACAAAACCGATTGCGCCTGTAGGCCATCATTACGGTAGTAAAATTGATTGTCGCCGTTTTCAAACGGAGCAGAGACTTTTTCGTAATTCCAAAGTTCTGTAATACGTTCGACCACAGCTTGTTTATTGGGGATCTTAGCGAGGTAGGCTTGACCAAAGTCTTGTTGTTCTTTTACCCACTCTTCAGTTTCAGGCGTATTGGCCTCCAAATGACGATAAGGGTCGGCCACTGCAACACCATGAATGGTTTCGACGAGGTCATCTTTTTCAGTGACAGGGTAAACGAGTTTAGTTGCGCTTGCCTGCTCAGTCGAATTTAGCTCAGGTGCATTGCCACTTTGGCAGGCACCGAGTGCCATCCCCAATGTGGCCACTAACAAACCTTGCTTTGCAAGGCGAAATCTTAATGCCATCGTGTTGTCGTCCTTCTTATGGTTTCGGGCTTAAGGCCTTTTCAGCAAGTACTATACAAGCAAAAAAAATCATGGCAATGGCGTAACTTAATATGAAGTTTTTTAAGCTGTATCGTGAATTTAACAAAATAGCAGCAAGGATAAGCTTATTGAAGTGTATTATTATGCATTAATAGTGCGTTATAAGTTATTAATCAAGGTAAATAGTGACTTAAGTGATATAAATCACCTTTATATCCATTAGAATTACTAATGTTTATGGGCAATTTTTCTCGTTTGTTTTACAACAGGTTTCCCAATAGAATGTGCTTGTTTTCAGGAGATAACTGCTTGCAGATATCGAAAACAAAGAACTTTTAAACTGGTGTGTTCCCAACACTTCAGTTTCTTTTCTGGTTCTTATGCTTGACTTCCTTCCTTCAATTTGTTGATTGCAAATGCATTATTTTTGCGGCCCGCTTAGTTTAAGCGGGCTTTTTTTTAGCATTTCAAACACAATCCTGATTATTGCAACGACCAAGTTTTATACTTCATCTATATTACTCGTACTTATCCCACTCTCGCTTTCTACAGTACTTGTTGAGGTGGATATGTCATCACTACAAATTAAAAAATCTCATTATTTTTACCCATACGCGCAAATTGAGCGAATCATTCGATTAAAGTGGCATACTGCCTGAACTCTCCTTCTTTTAAAAACGACAATGCCAAGTCATAAACTTGGCATTGGAAAACACTTAAAACCTAGGTAAAAAAATCACTAAAAAGGTTTACTGATCCGTATAACAACGCGACGGTTACGCGCCCTTTCATCCATATCATCATTGGAAGCCACATGACGACGTTCACCATGCCCGAATGTGACAATACGATCTTGAGGAATACCACTGGCAACAAAGAACTCTTTTACCGACGCTGCTCGTGAATCCGACACTTTCTGGTTTACTGAACGGCCACCATAGCTGTCGGTATATGCATCCACCAGCACTAACTCTACCAAGGGATCATAGGCTAAATATTCTTGCACCCGAGACAGTTGTTGCTGGGAGAAACGAGTTAAATCGGTTCCGCCTTCATCGTAATTTAATACAGTAAAAGCGATATCTTCAAAGCTATAGGGCAATAAATGCGCTAGACAAGCTTTAAACTCAGTATATTTACGGCCAAAATTAGCTGAAGACAAACCCACAGCGATCTTATTCGACTCGTTATACCAATCAGCATAGTAAAACGTTGGTTCCATACCGCGACTCAACTCTGCCAACATAGACCAAGCTGCACGCTTAGGCACTTCACCGTTAAAGTACTTTTGATAATGTAATGACGTGATCTCTTTCGATACCACACCAGGACGCCACTGCGGCGCGCGGCTAATTAATTTAGCCTGCGTCACTTGATCAGGTTTTACCCACATATCTAAGGTAAAAGTCATATTCTGCTGTTTACCCGCTTCACTGGTAAAAATCGCTTTACCGTAAGAAGGAATATCATGCTCAAGGCGACAGACGATGGGAGTATTTTCACTCACTCGCCACTGGGAATCACTTAAAGAGGCGACATAATGGCGCAACTCTGCCATTGCAGTTGCTGGAACGCATAAAATTGATACTAATATCAGTTTTCGCCACATAGCCTTTACTCATGTTTAATCGGTTACATGGCTTTATCGGCAAACTATTTAGTTCCTTTAGCTCATAAAACCACCAATCAAGCATGACACACCCCAACACATTTAGCATAATAGCGCCCTGTGAATTTTCTTGAGTACTTTATGAGTGACATTTGCGACGCGAACAAATTGAAATACCGATTTCGAGGCTACTTTCCCGTAGTCATTGATGTCGAAACTGCGGGCTTCAACTCTCAAACCGATGCGTTGCTAGAAATTGCCGTCACCCTACTAAAAATGGACAATGAAGGTGTGATAGGAATCGATAAAACCCTACACTTCCACATTGAGCCCTTTGAAGGCGCAAATTTAGAACCCGAAGCGTTAGCATTCAACGGTATTGATCCCACTAATCCGTTACGGGGAGCGGTGAGCGAGAAAGAAGCCTTTTTAGAAATCTTTAAAGCCGTGAAGAAAGCCCAAAAAGCCTCCGACTGCCATCGCAGTATCATAGTGGCGCACAATGCGGCATTCGATCATGGTTTTGTGAGTAAGGCGATAGAACGTTGCGACTTAAAACGCTCGCCGTTTCATCCTTTTGCCACCTTTGACACAGCTACGCTTGCCGGACTCGCCATTGGTCATACCGTACTTGCCAAGGCATGCATTATGGCGGGTATTCCCTTCGATAATAAAGAAGCCCATTCGGCGCTATATGATACCGAACGTACCGCGGAGCTTTTTTGTCACATAGTGAATCGTTGGAAATCATTAGGTGGCTGGCCGTTACTGGCCGTGGATGCGCAGGATGCAGAAAGCGGTACTGTGGAATAAATTGAACAGTTAACACGAGATCTTCAGCAATGAAAAAACAAAAAAGCTGCCATTGGCAGCTTTTTTCATTTAACAGGCGACTGTGATTAGAAAAGTACTAATTACAGTGAGCTTGCATTTTCAGACAGGTAAGCAGCAACACCTTCAGTGCTTGCATTCATACCTTTATCGCCTTTTTCCCAGCCAGCAGGACAAACATCACCGTGCTCTTCATGGAATTGCAGTGCATCGATCATACGTAGCATTTCATCAACGTTACGGCCTAATGGTAGATCGTTAACGACTTGGTGACGAACCATGCCTTCTTTGTCGATCAAGAATGAACCACGGAAAGCCACACCCGCTTCTGGATGCTCAACATCGTATGCTTTACAGATTTCATGTTTAACATCAGCCACTAGCGTATATTTAACTTGGCCAATACCGCCTTTTTCAACTGGGGTGTTACGCCATGCATTGTGGGTAAACTGAGAATCGATAGACACACCAATCACTTCTACGCCACGCTTAGTGAACTCTTCCATACGGTGATCAAAAGCGATCAACTCTGATGGGCAAACGAAAGTGAAGTCAAGTGGATAGAAGAATACGACGGCTGGTTTGCCTTTGATGGCTGCAGTCAAGTTAAAGCTATCAACGATTTCGCCAGAACCTAATACAGCTGCAGCAGTAAAATCAGGAGCCTGACGGCCTACTAATACGCTCATTTTATATCTCCATCTATGAGTTGAACTAAGTGTAAGGCAAGATGCCTTCTAGCCAGTATGTTCTCAACCTAGGTCAAGTTAAATCCTTACTGATTAAAAGGTGTTCTTACCAATCAAATCCTTAGGCATTATAAGTCGTGTGCTGTGCCTTACAACCTATTTAAGACCAATATCACATTTTTCAAGGGTATTTCCGTTTTGCCTGACTAAGGATAGAGCAATCTGCGTATCCTGTGTGCGGAGCAATCCACATTCGGCTAACAGACAAAACCCAGCATGATCACATTTTCAGATATTTTTCAGATAAGCCCTCGGCAAACTGGACATCCACTGCCTTTGCAGTCGAAAATAGCTCCTTTGGCTTAAAGAATTAAGAAAATTGATAATGAATGCAGTCGTAATTGCAGTGTGCTTAATGTTAGCACTCAGTTTAGCTAGGGTGAATGTGGTTATTGCCCTGACCGTGAGCGCCCTCGTGGCGGGATTGGTAGGCGGAATGGATCTGCACCAAACTATAGATGCCTTTAATACAGGCTTAGGTGGCGGCGCACAAATTGCGCTCAGTTATGCATTATTAGGTGCTTTCGCTGTCGCACTATCGCATTCAGGCTTAACGACGCTGATTTCTAGAAGCATCATTAGTAGCCTTGGACAAGATCCTAATCCCACAAACACTAACTGGGTACGCTGGTTACTGCTGTTATCGCTACTCGTTATGTCGATGGCTTCACAGAATATTTTACCGATCCATATCGCCTTCATTCCGATTTTAGTGCCACCACTCTTACATGTGATGACCAAACTGAACATCGACCGCCGCCTTGTGGCTTGTGTTCTCACCTTCGGCCTAGTCACCACCTATATGATTTTACCGATTGGTTTTGGTGGCATTTTCTTAAATGATATTCTGCTTTCCAACTTAACCAGCAATGGCTTAGCCGCTGCTCGCGAGCAAATTCCGCCAGCCATGTTAATCCCTGCGGCGGGTATGGTCGTAGGGTTACTCACAGCAGTATTCATCAGTTACCGTAAACCTCGGACTTACGACGAGGCAAAAGTGTTGGTCGCTGAACCTGAAGAAAATCTCAACAAACGCAATATCATCATTGCTGCACTGGCGATATTAGCCACTCTCGTCGTACAACTTGAAACTGACTCTATGATTTTTGGTGCCTTAGTCGGCTTCATGATTTTCAGTTTTTCGGGTGCCTTGAAGCATGTCGCCGACCAAGATATCTTCAACCAAGGTGTGCGAATGATGGCCAATATCGGCTTTATCATGATTTCAGCAGCTGGCTTTGCCGCTGTAGTGAAAGAAACCGGTGAAGTGGGTACGCTTGTGGCCTCGCTTAGCGACATCATTGGGGATAATAAAGCCCTCGCAGCCTTCTTGATGTTACTGGTTGGTCTACTGATCACTATGGGAATTGGATCGTCTTTCTCCACCATTCCAATTATCGCGACGATATATGTACCATTGGCATTAAGTTTTGGTTTTTCAGTAGCGGCCACAATCGCGTTAGTTGGCACTGCCGCCGCGCTGGGTGATGCGGGCTCGCCAGCATCAGATTCCACCTTAGGTCCCACTGCAGGTTTGAATGCCGATGGTCAACACGATCACATTCGTGACAGCGTGATCCCAACATTTATCCACTACAATATTCCACTATTAGTGTTTGGTTGGATTGCAGCCATGGTGTTGTAAGTGTTATAGCAGATGTTTATATTACCGTATTAGAAAGTAACAACAGCGCGGCATTCTCCGCGCTGTTTTTTATCTCGGTATTCACTTTATTGCGGGCAGCAGGTTAACTCACTGATTCACTCGATAACTCACGTAATAATGAACGTAATAATGAACGTGATAATTAAGATGTCGGGTCAAGTTTGCGACTTCCTTGCTTATTCTTTTTATCCTCATATAACGCTTTATCCGCCGCTTGTAGCACTGCCTCAAAGGAAGCATAATCTTGCGAATCAGCCACACCGCAGGAGACTGTAAGCACATTTAAAAACTGCCGCTCTGCGACCGCCTGACGTAAATGTTCAGCCAACAATAAGGCCCGTTCAAAAGTACAATTGGCTAAGATAACGACAAACTCATCACCGCCGGTTCTGATTAACAAATCATTTTCTCGAAATACACTGCGCATCGCATCAACAATTTGCATGATCGCCATATCCCCGAGTTTATGCCCATAGGTATCATTAATGGTTTTGATTTTGTCGCCATCCACGCAGATCACCGCATAATGCCCCTTAGTTGCGACATCAAACAGTGTGGTCTCATAGACTTTCTTATTATAGGTTCGAGTAAAAGCATCCAATAACATCGCTTCACTAAACCGTTGACGCTCAGTACGAAGTTTCCTAAAACGATTGATATTAATTTGAACGAAGAAGATCACGATAGATAACAAAAACCACAGGGGCAAATTCCACACAATGAAACGAAATATACTGATTTTATATGTCAGTGAAGTCATGTTATCTAAATGATTTGTCATCGAATAAAACAAGAACTCCGGCGTCAGTTCAGCCCAAAGGCTATCTGTCGTGATCACCAACTCAGTACCATAATCCGTTTTCTGCAATTCAACATGTTTATTACGCATAAAAACCGACGTCATTAGAGCCGTGTCGGCAATAACATCACCGATGAAATGATTAGGATCATTAGATGATGAAATCGGTGATGCCATCGATAAAATGACTTTCCCACTGACTTCATCTTGATAAGGAATGGATAATACAATTCCATCGGCTAAGGACTCTGAAGTCGCGTCTTTCGCACAATAGTGCAGACTCTGACAAAACTCATTCGTTGAAGTACGGTCTTTAATCAGCCGCGTTTTTACGTCCTCAGGAATTGGGGAGGCAAAATACATGGCATCACTGCGATAGAGTCCCACATACAAGAATATATCTTCGACATTGGTCTTTTTACTGGATTTACTGGAATAGAGATAATCAAAATAGCGTAATACTTGCTCTTCTTCTGCGGAAAGCACTCCCCCTTGCGGCAGCATTAATCTGGAAGGGTCGAGTTGAAAAAGCGCTAAAGAGGATTTATTGAAATCAATAATATCGTGCAGAGATAAGCTTTTACCGAGCAGTTCAATATAACTCGGTGTAAGTTGCTCGTTTTTTACAAAAGACACAAAGGATTTATGCTCTCTATCGATTTTAAACGGTAATAGAATAAGCAGGAGTACGACAAACAAGAGGGTCGCAAATTCAAATGATCGACGCAATAATAACCAGTTGAGTGTCGAATTTCCCATAATTCCTCTTAATCCCTGTTCTACCGACAATGTACCTTGCACAAAACGTAAAGTGCGATCAATAAAATTGCAAAATAAGCCAATAAAAACAACTTCAATAACGAATTATTGTTTGCCTTAATCCTAAACTTTAGCAGCTTAAGATAAAGTTGTTATTACTGTATTGAACAAAAACAAAAAGGGAGCCTAGGCTCCCTTACTGACCACATCCGCTCAATTGAGCATCAGCAACTCTAATTCTTTAGCAACTTTGGCTATTTAGTACCAAAGATTTTATCGCCCGCATCACCCAGACCTGGCAGGATATAACCTTTCTCGTTTAAGCATCTATCGATAGCGGCAGTATATAATTCGATATCCGGATGCGCCGCTTCTAAGGCTTTAATGCCTTCAGGCGCAGCCACTAGCACTAAGGCCTTAATTGAAGTACAACCGCGCTTTTTCAATAAATCAACGGTCGCAATCATAGAACCACCAGTCGCGAGCATTGGGTCGACAACTAAGGCAATACGTTCGTTCATGTCGCTGGCCAGCTTCTCAAAATAAGGCACAGGCTCAAGGGTCTCTTCGTCACGGTAAATACCGACAACTGAGATACGCGCACTTGGAATGTGCTCAAGTACGCCGTCCATCATGCCCAAACCCGCACGCAAAATTGGCACGACAGTGACTTTTTTACCTTTGATTTGATCGACTTCAACCGGACCATTCCAGCCTTCAATCGTCACCGTTTCAGTTTCGAAATCTGCGGTAGCTTCATAGGTTAATAAACTACCCACTTCGGCGGCTAGTTCACGGAAACGTTTAGTGCTAATGTCACCTTCGCGCATTAAACCGATTTTGTGACGCACTAAAGGATGTTTAACCTCGACAACTTTCATTTTTCTCTCCTGCTTATTTTTCGGCGTATTATTTTAGGCAAATTTTTCAGATTCTAGTTGATTTGTTTACTAGGTAAAACAGAAAGTTTTGCCATTCGGTCTAATCGTGAGCTATCTCGCAAGAATAATCCCCAATCGTCTAAGATACCTACTGTGATTTACTATTTTGTGACCAAACTCAAGACCTCTAAAAATAGAATATCTCGCATTCAGACCAAAAAAACTCCGCCGAGGGGCATAAATCCAAATCATGACTTTCGACCCCTAGCACAAGCTGGTAGAATACCCCCGCATAAAATCCAATAACGATGTACCCGAGAGGATCCCTCCGTGAGCACACCTACCCCACTGAGCTATAAAGATGCCGGCGTTGATATTGATGCAGGTAATGCACTGGTAAGTAACATTAAAGCAGCCGTTAAACGTACCCGTCGTCCAGAAGTTATGGGCAACTTAGGTGGTTTTGGCGCCTTGTGTGAAATCCCCACTAAATACAAACAACCGGTTTTAGTGTCTGGCACCGATGGTGTTGGGACTAAATTACGTTTAGCTATCGACTATAAAAAACATGACACTGTCGGCATAGACTTAGTCGCCATGTGTGTGAACGATCTGATCGTTCAAGGCGCTGAGCCACTGTTTTTTCTCGATTACTACGCAACAGGCAAGCTCGATGTTGAAACGGCAACGTCCGTCGTCAACGGCATTGGCGAGGGTTGTTTCCAATCTGGTTGTGCGTTAATTGGCGGTGAAACCGCTGAAATGCCAGGCATGTATGAAGGTGAAGATTACGACCTAGCGGGTTTCTGCGTGGGTGTAGTTGAAAAAGCCGACATTATTGACGGTAGCAAAGTGGCAGCGGGTGATGCGCTTATCGCATTAGCCTCGAGCGGCCCTCATTCAAATGGTTACTCTTTAGTACGTAAAGTATTAGAAGTGAGCCAAGCAGACCCTCAGCTAGATCTCAACGGCAAACCGCTGATTGAACATCTACTTGAGCCAACCAAAATTTACGTAAAATCATTGCTCAAACTGATTGAAGCATCTGATGTCCATGCGATGGCGCACATTACTGGCGGCGGCTTCTGGGAAAACATCCCGCGCGTACTGCCAGATAATTTAAAAGCGGTTATCCAAGGCGATTCATGGCAATGGCCCGCTGTTTTCAGTTGGTTAATGGAAAATGGCAACATTGCAGAATACGAAATGTATCGCACCTTCAACTGTGGCGTCGGCATGTTAGTTGCGCTGCCAGCCGATAAAGTGGATGCAGCACTTGCATTACTGGCTGCAGAAGGCGAACAAGCATGGCTTATCGGTGCTATCGCACATCGTGAAGGCAATGAAGAGCAAGTGGAGATCCTGTAATGCCCCAGAGCTGTCGTGTAGTTGTATTAATTTCCGGAAATGGCAGTAACCTGCAAGCGGTTATCGACGGTTGCGATGATAATCTGCAGGCCGAAGTTGTCGGAGTCATCAGTAATAAACCCGATGCCTATGGCCTAGTGCGCGCCCATCATGGCGAAATTGATACCAGCTGCGTGATAGCTCACCAAGGTGAATCTCGCTCTGAATACGATGCACGTTTAATGACAGTGATTGAAAAGTATCAGCCCGATTTAATCGTGTTGGCGGGATTTATGCGGATCTTAACTGATGATTTCGTGAATCATTACCTAGGTCGCATGATCAATATTCATCCTTCGCTGCTACCTAAATACACTGGCTTAAACACCCATCAACGTGCCATAGACGCGAACGATAGCGAACATGGTGCCAGCGTGCATTTTGTCACGCCAGAGCTGGATGCAGGCCCGGTGATTTTACAGGCCAAAGTGCCTATTTATGAAGACGATACGGCGGATATGCTCGCCGCCCGCGTGCATGAGCAAGAACATGCCATTTATCCGCTCGTGGTGAAATGGTTTAGCCAGCAACGTCTTAACATGCAAAATGGCCAAGCCTATCTCGATGGCAACCTTATCGGCCCAAGCGGTTACGCGCCCGATTAGTTCCACTTGACCGTAAGTTGTACCAATCAAAAAATAGAGACCTTCGGGTCTCTATTTTTTTAACTATTTTCAACAAAAGCATTGTTTTCTTAGGCAATGTGGCATTAGATAACTTAACGAAAAAGTGATTTTTGATCGGCATGACAAGAGACTATTAGATGAAAAATATTATCTGCGATATCGATGGTGTACTACTGCACGACAATAAACTGATCCCCGGCAGCGACAAATTTATCCAGCGCATTTTAGAGCAAGGCAATCCGTTAGTAATATTGACTAACTATCCCGTACAAACGGGTAAGGATCTGCAAAACCGTTTAAGTGCCGCCGGTATTGATATTCCTGAAGAATGCTTTTACACCTCCGCCATGGCAACCGCCGACTTTTTAAAACACCAAGAAGGCAGCAAGGCCTATGTCATTGGCGAAGGCGCCCTCACCCACGAACTCTACAAAGCAGGCTTTACCATTACCGATATTAACCCCGATTTTGTGATTGTCGGTGAAACCCGCTCCTACAACTGGGAGATGATCCATAAAGCGGCAGGCTTTATCGCACGCGGCGCGCGCTTTATTGCCACTAACCCCGATACCCACGGTCCAGCCTACAGCCCTGCTTGTGGCGCACTCTGCTCACCCATCGAACGTATTACCGGTAAGAAACCTTTCTACGTGGGCAAACCGAGCGCTTGGATTATTCGCTCTGCACTTAATCATATCGATGGGCACTCGGAAGACACTGTCATCATAGGCGACAATATGCGTACCGATATTTTGGCGGGCTTCCAAGCAGGGCTTGAAACCATTCTGGTCACTAGCGGCGTGAGTAAGCTTGAAGATATCGACAAAGAGCCCTTCCGCCCGAACCATGTGTTTGCCTGCGCTGGCGATATCGACGTTGTTTAAACAGATGTCTAATCCTATGTCTAGCAATTCATCCTTGCCAGTCGCTTAAACATTACCTATGCAACACGCCCAGCCCAAAGGCGTATTGCATAGGGTAAAGCAACATTAAGTAACACATTCACCTTCTTCTCAGCCTTGTGGCTCGCAGCGGCTTGCTTCATGATAAGTCTCACTTCTGATTGATTAACAGAAATCTAAAATTCCTTAATTAAAACAACAGTAGGATTAACCTATGCGACGTCTGTATCCACTCTGTGCGCTGGCTATACTCAGTGCCTGTAGTCCGAATTCATCCCAACCCGATGACAACAGCACCTTGGCTGAACTCAAACCAGTGCAGTTTAATGAAGCGCGCTTTAGAAATGATATTAAAGCCCTGTCATCCGATGAATTTGAAGGTCGAGCACCGACCACTCACGGTGAAAAACTCACCTTGGACTATTTGACTAAAGCCTTTACAGAGATGGGACTCAAGGGCGCTTACCAAGGCAGCTTTTTGCAACCTGTGCCTATGGTGAGCTATACCGCAGATGAAGCGCAGCAAGTTACGCTGGCAGGATTACCCTTTAAATACCGAAAAGATCTAGTGCTCAGCAGTCGCCACGATAACGGTGGTATTAGTATTGAGAACGCACCATTAGTCTTCGTCGGCTATGGGGTGAACGCACCCGAATATGGTTGGAATGATTACCAAGATCTCGACATGAAAGGCAAAATCGCGGTGATCTTGGTGAACGATCCCGGCTTTGCTCGCCCTGACTCGGGTAAATTCAATGGCAAAGCCATGACCTATTACGGCCGCTGGAGCTACAAATTTGAAGAGGCCAGCCGTCAAGGCGCCCTTGGTGCACTGATCATCCATGATACTGAGCCCGCCTCTTATCCTTGGTCTGTGGTAGAAAATAGCTGGACTGGGCCACAACAAGATCTAGTGCTGAGTAAAGCAGAACAAGATAGTCGCATTCAAGTCGAAGGCTGGCTTACATTAGACGCAGCAACCCAACTTTTTGATAAATCTGGTTTATCACTGCCGAGCTTGATGGCGCGCGCTGCCGACAGCCCAATCAATGTCCCCCTTGAGCAAACGGCCAACATCGCCTTTAAAAATAAAGCCGAATACGCGAATAGCTACAACGTGGTCGCCACACTCCCCGGCAGCACACAAGCCGACGAGCAAATCCTCTACACCGCCCATTGGGATCACATAGGTAAAGACGAGACGAAAGCAGGCGATCAGATTTACAACGGTGCCATGGACAACGCCTCAGGCACTGCCGGCATTCTCGAAATCGCCAGACAATTAGCCGACAATGCGAAACAAGGCCACGGTTTAGCGCGCTCGGTCACCTTTATTGCCACCACAGGTGAAGAACAGGGCTTACTCGGTTCACGCTATTACGCCACTAATCCACTTTATCCTATCGACAAAACTGTGGCAGTATTAAACCTCGACAGCACCAATATCTACGGCAAAACCAGGGATTTTACGATTGTCGGCAAAGGTAAATCTGAGTTAGAAACCTACCTTATCGATGCGGCGAAACAACAAAACCGCATCGCCATGGGTGAGAAAAATCCCGCTTCGGGCGGTTTCTTCCGTTCAGATCATTTCAGCTTTGCCAAACTTGGCGTGCCAGCGGTATTTGCCGGCGGCGGTAGCGACCCCGTTGATGAGGCCACGGCTGCTTATAAAACTCAAATGCAAGCCACAATGAAAGGCTGCTATCACAATGTCTGCGATGAATACCGTGAAGACTGGGATTTGAGCGGCGCGCTGCAAGACTTGCAAATCTACTACCAAGTCACACGCACATTGGGCAACAGTAAAGATTGGCCGGGATACTATCAAGGCACAGAATTCAATAGCCTGCGCCCAGCCAAAACGACGCTGGTAACGGACGCAAAATAACAGGCTAAGTCAGTGGCTTCTTGCGAGAGGCCGCTGGGTTAGCCGTCTCTTATTGACGTCTGCTAGTCGCATCTGCGAAATAAAGCGCCAGCAGAATAGAGCGTCTCCTCCACCAGCCAAAGCGCCAAACAAGACCTACAAGCACGTGAACCATTCACGTGCTTTTTTGTTTTCAGCTCACAAAAAATGCGTTATCGCGAAATATCCATCCCACAACGCCATTATGAATAGGCTTATGCCATTGGTTGATGTCAAACTCGGCGCATTAATTGATTAAAAATAAAACACTTAAACGAGCCAACTCATTATTTATGGTCTTTTTTAACGGTTTTTCTGTCATCGACACTTTTTTAAAACTCATTGTGAATTCCCCAAAACCCCTCACACCAAATCAGACAATAAAAACAAATCATCAAAAATAACGCGAATTAAATGAATTATTATCAAATAAAACCATCAAACACAAACATCTAAATCAACAAAATTACCAATAAACAGATAAAACATCAAAAATAGTGTTTGGCAAAACGCTAAATAGCTGGCACATTAAACCTCAATTGAGACATCCTCAAATGACAGACAGTGTGGGAGTTGTACTATGTGTTCAATCTTTTCGATTTTAGATATCCAATCTGATGCCAAAGAACTGCGCCAAGTCGCGCTAGAAATGTCTAAGCTAATGCGCCACCGTGGCCCTGACTGGTCAGGTATTTATGCCAGTGATAAGGCAATTCTTGCCCACGAACGTTTAGCGATTGTTGACATTGAACACGGTGCTCAGCCGCTGCTGACTGAAGATGGCAGTTTGATCCTCGCGGTCAACGGCGAAATCTATAACCACAAAGAATTGAAAGCCCAGTTAGGCGATAAGTACAGCTATCAAACCAACTCTGACTGCGAAGTGATCTTGGCGCTGTATCAAGAATATGGCACTGAATTTCTTGATAAATTAAACGGTATCTTCGCCTTTGTGTTATATGACAAAGCCCAAGACAGATACCTTATCGGCCGCGATCACATGGGTATTATCCCGCTATACACAGGCCGTGACGCTGCGGGTAACTTCTATGTTGCCTCCGAAATGAAAGCCTTGATGCCAGTGTGTAAAACCGTAGAAGAATTCTTACCGGGCCAATATTTGTACTCAAGCGATGCCGCCGCGGTGAAATACTACACTCGCGATTGGCAAAGCTATGATGCGGTTAAAGATAACCCAGCCAGCCAAGAAGAATTGCGTGACGCATTAGAAGCGGCGGTCAAGCGCCAATTAATGTCAGACGTGCCCTATGGTGTGTTGCTGTCGGGCGGCTTAGATTCCTCGATCATTTCCGCCGTGACGCAAACCTTTGCTAAACGCCGCATTGAAGACGATGGCGAAACCAACGCTTGGTGGCCACAGTTACATTCCTTTGCCGTCGGCCTTGAAGGTGCGCCAGATTTAATCGCCGCCAAAAAGGTCGCCGAAGCGATTGGTACGATTCACCATGAGATCCATTTCACCTTCCAAGAAGGCTTAGATGCGATTAAAGAAGTGATCTATCACTTAGAAACCTACGATGTCACCACCATACGTGCTGCCACGCCAATGTATTTAATGGCGCGTAAAATCAAAGCGATGGGCATTAAAATGGTGTTATCGGGTGAAGGTGCTGACGAACTATTTGGCGGCTATTTATACTTCCATAAAGCGCCAAACGCACAGGCATTCCACGAGGAGTTAGTCCGCAAACTCGATAAACTGCATCTGTTCGATTGTCTGCGAGCCAACAAAGCCATGGCCGCTTGGGGATTAGAAGCTCGCGTGCCCTTCCTCGATAAAGAGTTTATGGATGTGGCGATGCGCATCAACCCTGAAGCGAAAATGTCTAAGGATGGCCGTATTGAGAAACACATTCTGCGTAAAGCCTTTGAGCATAAATTGCCAAAAGAAGTGGCGTGGCGTCAAAAGGAACAATTCAGTGACGGTGTGGGCTACTCTTGGATTGACGGTTTGAAAGAACAAGCGGCAGCGCGTGTGGATGATTTACAATTGGCGAACGCGAAATTCCGTTTCCCATACAACACGCCAGAAACCAAAGAAGCCTACTTCTATCGCTGCTTCTTTGAGGAACATTATCCACTGAGCGGCGCTGCAGAAACGGTTCCAGGTGGTAAATCCGTCGCCTGTTCAACGCCAGAAGCATTGGCTTGGGACGAAAGCTTACGCGGCATTATCGACCCATCGGGCCGAGCAGTACGCTCTGTACACACCTCAAGTTATTAATAG
The DNA here is from genome assembly GCF_025653365.1 of Shewanella sp. SW32. Taxonomy (NCBI): domain Bacteria; kingdom Pseudomonadati; phylum Pseudomonadota; class Gammaproteobacteria; order Alteromonadales; family Shewanellaceae; genus Shewanella; species Shewanella sp. SW32. The sequence goes on from NZ_JAKKSJ010000017.1 coordinate 77,891, forward strand.
CCTAACGTTGAAGGACTAAGTTAGTAAACTGAGCTGATGAGCTAGATTAATCATATAAATTAATTAGATTGATGAACCGGTTAATACAGTCAACCACAAGCGCCCCCCTCGGGTGGCGCTTGTATTTTGATGCTTTTTACTTTTATTGCTTACTCGCGTACACAATGATGACTTAGTTAAAATACCAAACTAGGCCGACAGCGCACTGAATGGCTTGATTTGAGAGTGGGTTTGAGTGTAAGCGTTGGTTTGCACTTGAGTTTGAAAATAAGCATTACTCTGCGTCAACGCCATCGGATCTAAGCTTAAAAACTGCTTTCCAGCACTCAGCCCCGCATGATAATCATGGCGTAAATCCGCATCGGTACTGCCCAGCAATTTACTTTGCAAATTTTCAGCAGCAAAAATCTGCACTATCTCCACATCCTCTGGCGGATTAGCGATAAAATCCAATTCATCCTGATAGGCTTGTTCGTGCTGCACTAAGTAATCTATGGTTTTCGGGCAAAAGCCAGAAACACAAATCCAAGATTTTAATTTGTGAACCCAAGCCGATTGCGCTTGAAAATCCTCGCTCACAGTGCGGATCACCACAATTTTGCGGGCACCACGACGATAGGCCTCACGCACAGGTAAAGGCGCTGCTAAACCGCCGTCGAGATAAAAATCACTGTCAATACCTTCGCTTAATGCTGCGCTGTGATCAGAGGCGCCGTTATTACAGGCGTTGTCACTATTACAGGCGTTGTCACTCAGCCAAGGCGTGAGTTTCACCCCTTGTTTATACAAAAATGGTAATGCGCTAGAAGCTTTTAGCAATTCGCGCCACTGGCTTTTACTGCTTGGACTTAAAAAATAACCTTTGCGATCACTGGCATTAGTGGTGGTGATCAGTAACTGCCGATGACCGAGTGAAGCTGTCGCCGCGTTAAGATCTAATTTAAACATCCCTTGTCGAGTCTGCTCAAAATACCAATCTAAATCGACTACATTGCCGCCGACTAACCCGCGACCGAGTCGATAGAAGCGTTTATGGCGCGATAAACCGCGGATTAAGCGTTTGGCATACCCCTTTTGGCGGGCCAAAAAACTGCTGAGATTCTGTGAACCTGCTGAGGTACCGATAAATAAATCAAAGGGATCGAATCCGCCATCAAGCCAAGCATCGAGCACGCCTGCGGTGAATATACCGCGCTGACCACCACCTTCTGCAATCAGGGCCACCTGTGGGCTAGCGTTAGATTGAGTGTCTTTGGAGGCTAAGTGGCTGACGGCGTGCATAGGAAAACCTTATCGAATAATTCATATCAGGCGAGTCTAAACAAGCTGAATGAGAAAAGATAACGGATAGAAACTATCATCTTAATAGGTAAACACTATTAAGATGATAAGCCACACAAGGTTAATCCATGCTAAAGCCACGAATACAGACAGAGAGCTACGGCGGTTATTCGCGCAAGATTAACCCATTCGCTCCAGCTTGCTCATCATCCTTAACGAACAAGCTATTTTTACATCAATGCATTAAAACTTATGACTCAGTTCAAGCGTGATATTACGCGGCTCACCGGGGAAATGGCCATTACGCTCGCTAAAACCACTGACGGCATATTCTTTATCGAAGATATTTTTAAGATTTAAGCGAACTTGAGTTTGATCCCACTGGGTCGTCCAGCTCATGTCAAAAATCGTATGGGGCTTCACCGTTTGGCCATCGAGGCTGAACTGCTCGCCCACATAGTCCATACCAAAAGCAATTGCCGAATCGAGTGCATTGATATCGTAACGGGTCCATATCCCTGCTTGATGGCGCGGCGCATTGGCAAAGTGCTTACTATCAAACGTATTGGTTAAACTGTCGTTCGTTACCCCTTTAACCACTTCGGTCTCGTTATAGGCATAGTTTGCCGTGACGGTCAGGTTATCGGTTAAATCCCCCACCAGCGTCCATTCAAGGCCTTGACTGTGTACTTCACCCAAATTAAGTAAAGCGGGAATACCATCGTCATCACCAGTATCTAAAGGGTTAGCTTGGGCGACATTTTGTTTTTCAATGCGATACACAGCGAGCGTGGTCATAAACTGGCCATCAAGCCATTCATTTTTCATCCCAAGTTCAATTTGATTGCCCGTTTCTGGCTCGAGGAAACCATCACCAATATCTTCCGCTTGATTGGTTAAAGATGCTGGATTGAAGCTCTCTGAGTAATTCAAATAAAAGGACATTGAATCAATTGGGCGATAATTAAGCCCTGCTCTTGGCGTTATCGCGTTATCGCTGAAGGAGAAACCAGTCTTTTTATCATAATCATCAAACTGGCTAAAACGCAGACCAGCAATTAATGACCACTGTTCATTAAAGTGCAGATGTTCCTGTACATAAATGCCGTAACGGTTAGCGCGGGTACCATCGGTATTTTTATCCTTCAAGTTGTAACTATTAGGGTCGGTTTCACCATAGTTAAGGTCAAAAATATTCAAGTTACCAACACCATCCTTATCAGTCGCCAATTTGTACTGATATTCGGTTTCGACATAGTGATAGTCGCCGCCGAACAGGAATTCATGTTCAAAACCTAAAGCATCGAATGTATAGACAAAATCATTGGTTAAACTGATTTCATCATTAGCCCGTGCTTGAACTCGGTATTCACGCTTAATGGTGCCATCACCCATAATGGGCTTTTTATTGGCATCTAAGGTCGCCCAACCTCTCGATTCATGATATTGCTGCGTCGAATCATTATTCAGATAACGGATCTGAGTCTTGACCGAGAAATTATCGGTAAATTGATGATCGAGAATCGATTGCAGCACCAGTGCATCCATCTTCTGGAAGTCACTCTTCTCATTGGCATTATAGGAAGGTGCGACAAGGAAATTGCCCGCATCATCGACGGGAACACCGCGAAGTCGGTTACCGCCTAAATCCTGCTTAATAATATCGAAAGTGGTGGTGAGCTTAGTATCATCACTGATTTCGTAGAGTAACCCACCCGCCACTTCGGCATTTTGGCTATCGGCATTATTTCGAAAGCTATCTTCCTGCTGATAATAGGCGCCAAAGCGATAGGCAAGATTTTGGGTTAAGCCACCGGTGAAATCCAGCGAGCCGCCCATCATATCCTCGCTGCCCGTACTTAAGGTCAGCTCTTTACTCTCGACAAAGGTTGGTTTTTTAGTGACATAGTTGATCATGCCGCCGGGTTCACCGCCGCCATAAAGTGCGGATGCAGGACCTTTTAACACTTCAACCCGCTGCACATTAAAGAGTTGCGGCACAGAAAATCCCGAATAGGGATCGCCCCTTACCCCATCATAAAAAACGTTGGCATCGTCGCGGAAACCGCGAAAGGTCACGCCCGAATAACTAAACTCACTCACGCCCGCGATAGAGCGGTATAAATCGGTAATATTGCGCGCCGCTTGGTCGACGATTAACTGCTCGGTCAGCACTTGCACCGACTGCGGCAATTCCATCACATTAATCGCCGTCTTAGTGCCAACTGTCGTTTCTTTATCGACGTACATTTGCATTGCACGGCCATGGACAGCAATACGCTCAGGTGCTGCGAGTTTTATCTCCCCATCGGCTGCGGATTGAGTCGATGCAGGCCTGGGGACTGGTGAGCTCGTAGACAAGGTCTGCTGTGGGGCCTCTTTATCGAGTACAGTTTCAGCGGCGAATACCGACTGATGTTGAGCGAGTGCAAGTGCGATTAATGAGTAGGCAAAACGAGTCTTCACAGAATGTCCCCAGCGCGAGCGCATAAAAATGGCATAAACCAAAGGGTTTACAAATGTATTCAAACGAATTGGCCGTCATTATAAAGGATGATTTGCGAATGACAATAATTATCATTTGAATTTACACAATTGTGAAAGGCGTTTAATAAATCATCGACATCAGCCCACATAATCCTTGTTATGTTTGGTTATGACTCAAACGAAAGAGAGCGCCAGTAACACAAACCTTCGACGGAAGTTTTATGTGGAATAAGAAAGAGACTCACAGCATCAAGCTGAGTATTTGCGTGCAAGCTAAGCAAAACAATAAGTTAAAGATTAAAACGATATAAAAATAAAAACCAGCGACAAGACGCTGGTTTTGACTGTTGTTGAGCTGTTTTTAAGCAAAGGCTTAACTCAGCCTATAAGGTGAATGCTTAAAAGATAGCTTCATCCAATTGAGTTAGCATTTCACTCGCCTGCTCAATTTGCTTACGCAGACTGCGACCTTGCACCGCCCAGTAAGCCATGTAGAAATCGGCAGTTTTCAATTTAGCTTGGTAAAATGCGGTTTCTTCGGTGCCCTGCTCCAACGCCGCTAATGCCACCGCGGCACTTCTGGCCCACATCCATGCCAGTGCAGTCACCCCAAATAACTCCAGATAAGCCATAGAGGCTGCGCCGATAATGTCAGGATTGGTCGCTGCTTGTGCAGCTAAATAACCGCTAGCCTTTTGCAAATCACCCGCACAATCCATTAAACCACTCACGTAGGGTTGCATCGCCGCATTGGTGCTATGTGACTTAATAAACTCAGTCACTAACGCCGACCATTGCTGCATGGCCGCGCCGCGGTCGCTAAGCAATTTACGCCCCACTAAATCCAGCGCCTGGATACCGTTAGTGCCTTCATAAATCAGTGCAATACGGCTATCACGCACAAATTGTTCCATACCCCACTCATGAATATAACCATGTCCACCAAACACTTGCTGTGCATCGACACAGGCATTAAAACCACGGTTAGTGATAAAACCTTTCACCACTGGCGTGAACAGTGCCGCTAATTGGGAGGCAACTTTGGCTTTGGCGGGATCGGTATGACGCTCAGCTTCATCGAGCCACAAAGCTTGTTGTCCAACTAAGGCTCTTGCGCCTTCATTAAAGGCTTTTTGCGACAGCAACATGCGGCGCACATCGCCGTGAACCAAAATCGGATCGGCAGCTTTTTCTGGGGCTTTGGCGCCACTTAAGGCGCGGCTCTGTAATCTGTCTTTGGCATAGGCTAGCGCATTTTGATAGGCAATCTCAGAGACACCCAGACCTTGCACGCCAACGCCTAAACGCGCTTGGTTCATCATAGTAAACATGGCTCGCAGTCCTTGGTGTGGCTCGCCGACAAGCTCACCCAATGCACCTTCAAATACCATTACACAAGTTGAGTTACCGTGAATGCCCATCTTATGTTCAAGGCCACTGGCATATAAAGTGTTCGGTGCGCCTAAACTACCATCGTTATTCACTAATACTTTAGGCACTGCGAACAAAGATATGCCCTTCACGCCTTCAGGCGCATCCGGCAAACGAGCTAATACGAGGTGCACTATGTTGTCGGTGAGTTGATGATCGCCTGAGGAGATAAAAATTTTCTCACCGCTGATGGCAAAAACACCTTCGGATACTGGCACGGCTTTGGTGCGTAATAAGGCTAAGTCAGTACCGGCGTGGGACTCGGTCAAGTTCATGGTTCCTGTCCATTCACCGCTAACCAGTTTACTCAAATATTTTTGCTTGAGCGCATCACTGCCGTGGGCATGGATGGCGGCATAGGCGCCATGGGTCAAACCAGGATACATGGCAAAAGCCATGTTAGTTGCCGTTTGTATCTCAGTGGCAAAAATCCCCACCACTTCGGGTAAACCTTGGCCGCCATATTCAGGATCGCAGGTCAGCGTCGGCCAGCCATTATCAACAAACTGCCGATAGGCGTTATCAAATCCTTCCGGTGTAATCACCTTACCATCGACCAACTTACAGCCTTGCAGATCGCCGACACTATTGAGCGGTAACATCACTTCACTACTAAAGTCGGCCATACCTTGCAGGATCGCATCGACAAGATCTGGATCGATTTCATCGAACCCCTTGAGTGCATCTTGCTGATAAATATGTAACATTTCATCGAGGATAAATTGATAGTCGCGCAGCGGCGCTTGATAGACTGGCATAATCGCTTCCCTTTTCTTGTTAGACTGCAACTCAACTAAGTGATCTGACCACTTTGGTGCTCTGACCACTTTAGCTAAATCTGCCGAAAAAGAAAGCACCTCAGTATCCTCCACAGACTTTTGTTTACACAAACGAACAGCGAAACCGTAAATTGATCGCAACAAAGCCTTATGTTATCGCGGAAAACTTTGTAAGCTAACTGCCTGTTTTTCTGATATGTCAGCAGAGTTAAGGATATTGTTACTATGGGTTCTGTCACTACTAAAAAGCACGCCAACGGGCTCGATTATGTCGAAGTGAATACGGCGTTATGTCAGGCAAGAATTTTTTTGCAGGGCGCGCAAATAGACTATTTTCAACCCGTAGGCAAACCACCTTTGCTGTGGGTTTCATCGGCTGACGATTATCAACCCGGTAATGGGATCCGTGGTGGTGTACCCGTATGCTGGCCTTGGTTTGGCATGAGTAGTGAAGCGAACTTTCCCCAACACGGTTTCGCCCGTACCCGAATTTGGGCGCTGGAATCGGTAGAAATGCGTAATCAGTTAGTGGATTTACGTTTTAGCTTAAAAATCAGTGAGCAAGATAAAATCTATTGGCCGCATAACACTGAGGTCAGCGTATTATTCACCCTCAGCGACACCCTAAGCATTAGTCTTGTGAATACCAACTTAGGTACTGAACCCGTTACACTTACCCAAGCGTTGCACAGCTATTTCCCGATTGAGGATATCCACCAACTCAAAGCCTGCGGTTTTAGTGGGTCAAAATACATCGAATTTGCACAAGGGCCTTATCCGCAAACCACGGATGAAGTGCTGTTTGATCGCGAGACAGATCGTGTCTATACCGATCTCGGCCCAGTGCAGTTATTGCATACGCCGCAGGGGATAATCGAAGTCAGCCGTGAAAACAGCCAATCAGCGGTATTATGGAATCCATGGATTGAAAAGTCACAACGCTTGGGCCGATTTAATCCAGAAGATTATCTGACCATGGTCTGCCTAGAAGCGGCCAATGTATTAGAAGATAAAGTCGTGCTCGCACCAGGTGAAACCCACAGTTTAGTGACCCATATTCGCTGGAAAGACTAACGATTAAATATCCTAGCTCTTAATGTCCTAGTCAAAAAACGATACATACAAAAATGCCCAGTCCTATTTGCCAACGCAATCGGGACTGGGCATTTTTATCATTGCAAAACCTATCACTGCGAAACCAGAGTGTTTATCACTCCGAAGCCAAAGTTTTATCACTACAAAACCTAAGTTGTTATAACGATGAAACTTAAGGTAAAACTTATTTCGCCGATTTCTCTAAGCGCGCCAGCAAGCTAGACGTATCCCAACGGTTACCGCCCATGCCCTGCACTTCTGAATAGAATTGATCCACCAAAGCGGTCAATGGCAAGTGTGAACCATTGCGGCGGGCTTCTTCTAAGGCGATGCCTAAGTCTTTACGCATCCAATCGACGGCGAAACCAAAATCATAGCTTTGGCCCCACATCGTCTTGTAGCGATTTTCCATCTGCCAGCTTTGCGCCGCGCCTTTGCTGATCACTTCAATGACTTTCTCGCCATCGAGTCCCGCTTTACGGGCAAACTGTAATGCTTCCGCCAAACCTTGCACCACACCCGCGATACAAATTTGGTTCACCATCTTAGTTAACTGACCAGCACCGACATCACCCAAACGTTCGGCGCAGCGGGCAAAGGCTTCAATCACGGGTTTAACACGCTCAAATACCGCTTCATCGCCGCCGACCATCACAGTCAAGGCGCCATTTTCGGCGCCCGCTTGTCCGCCAGACACGGGCGCATCGAGGAAATCAATGCCTTTTTCGGCTAAGACTTTGGCAAGCTCACGAGCGACATCGGCCGAAGCCGTAGTATGGTCAACCAGCACAGTGCCCTTTTCCATCCCATGGATAACGCCATCACTGCCTAATACCACTTCACGCAGATCGTTATCATTGCCCACGCAAGTAAACACAATATCTTGACCCTCGGCCGCTTCCTTTGGTGTTGGACAGCAGCGACCACCATAGGTGTCGACCCAAGTTTGCGCCTTGGCAAAAGTACGATTATAAACAGTGACCTCATGGCCTTTGTTCAGTAAATGCCTCGCCATGGGATATCCCATTACGCCTAAACCAATAAATGCGACTTTTGCCATGAGCTGATCCTTAAATAGATAAACAAAGTGAATCGATTCAAAATAGTGGCCGCAGTTTAACATTCATCAACGGTAACGTCAGAGTGAAATCGGAGCGAGTGATAAACGCACTTTTCGCTAGAAACAACAAAGGCGCCTTAAGCGCCTTTGCTGATTTAATTTATGGAGCTATTTCACCACATGGGCTTCCATTTCGGCGCCAATCTTTTTACGCATTTCCATCAAGCGCAGTGCAGAATCCCGTAAATGAATATCATGTTCCGTCTGTGGTATCCACTCAGGCACAGGCGTAGGTAGGCCATCTTCATCAACTGCGACCATGATCACAATACAATGGGTGGTGAGATGACGCTCAGAAACTTTAGGATCGCCCGCTCGCACATCGATACCGATATGCATAGAAGTTTTACCCGTATAAATCACTTTTGCGCTGACTTCAACAATATTGCCCACCAAAATGGGTTGCACAAAACGAATACCGCCCGCATAAGCAGTAATACAATATTTACCGCTCCAGCCCGCTGCACAGGCATAGGCCGCGAGATCGATCCACTTCATCACAGCGCCGCCGTGAACTTTACCACCAAAATTCACATCCGCAGGCTCTGACAAAAATCTCAGGGTACTTTGTCTATCTATACCAGCCATATAACCTCAACTTATTCAGCCACTGTGGCTCAATGTTTCGTGCAATAGGCTGAGTTTACGATAGAAAGCGCCATTAGCGTAAAAATAATTACGATTGACCTCGTCAAAAAATTCGATTTAACCAAAGTGGCTAATAAGCACGCAGCAAAGCAATAAACTCGGCAACGCTAAACGATAAATCCATAGCTGAAATTCACTACTGACGAAACGCGTACCCTTAGCAAAAGTGTAAACGCCTAAGCCAAACATAAAGAAACCCAGCACTTCGAGGCCCGAAGACATATTGCTATCGCCACCGACGTTAATCGCCGTCACCAATAAGGCAAACCAAACCACCACGTAAGCAGCGATTGCTAAGGTAAAAGTCTTGATCCCAATGTCCATGTTTGGATGCCACACTTTAAACTCACCGCGGATCAATTCGGTCAGATTGGCAGTTAATGCGCCAATGAGGGGAACAAGCGGGATCACCGCGGGATTTAACATGACACACTCCATTAAGATTGAATATGTCTGTCATTATCTGTGGTCACTAGAATTAAACAAGCTTGATGAACAAATGTTAACACTATGGATATCATACAGTTAGAAAGTGACATCTATCACAATAAAGCCATAAGATAACGGAGTTCAACTCACATGAACAATGAATTTGACCCATAAAAAATACGCCCTCAGGCGCATTTTTTCACTGTTTTTTACACCACAAATACGTGTTTTACACTTTCTTGAACAGTAATGAACCGTTAGTCCCACCAAAACCGAAGGAGTTACACAGAGCATAATCCATCTTCACGTCACGGGCTGTATGGGCAACAAAATCTAAGTCACAACCTTCATCTGGATTATCCAAGTTGATGGTTGGCGGTACGGCTTGGTCGCGCAGTGCTAGCAAAGTGAAAATCGCTTCAACCGCACCCGCAGCACCTAACAGGTGACCCGTCATCGATTTAGTCGAGCTAACCAGTACTTTATAAGCGTGGTCGCCAAATACTGACTTAACCGCTGCCGCTTCCGCTTTATCACCTGCTGGCGTCGACGTACCGTGGGCATTGATATAACCAATTTGCTCCAGTGATAACTTAGCGTCATTAATAGCATTGACCATAGCAGCCGCAGCGCCAGCTCCGTCACTTGGAGGCGATGTCATGTGGAACGCATCACCACTCATACCAAAACCGACTAATTCGCCGTAAATGGTCGCACCGCGCGCTTTTGCGTGTTCGTACTCTTCCATCACCATCACACCAGCGCCATCACCGATCACAAAACCATCACGGTCTTTATCCCATGGACGGCTCGCCGCAGTCGGATCGTCATTGCGTGTCGATAATGCTTTCGCTGCACCAAAACCTGCCACGCCTAAAGGAGAAGTGACATCCTCAGCACCGCCCGCAACCATCACGTCTGCATCGCCATAGGCAATAGTACGCGCCGCGAAACCGATATTATGCACACCCGTAGTACAAGCGGTCGTCACGGCAAAATTTGGCCCTTTCATGCCAAACATGATCGACAAGTGGCCCGAAATCATATTGATGATGGTACTAGGTACGAAAAAAGGAGAAACCTTACGCGGGCCACCATTCATCAATGCGCTGTGACCTTGTTCAATCAACCACATACCGCCCATACCCGCACCAATAGCCGTACCGACACGACCTGGGTTTTCTTTACTCATGTCCAGACCTGAGTCTTGGATAGCTTGGATGCCAGCCGCCATACCGTATTGAATAAAGAGGTCCATCTTACGGGCGTCTTTTTTCGTTACGTATTGCTCAACATCGAAATCTTTTACTGAACCACTGAAACGAGTGGTAAATTCACTGGCATCAAATTTGGTTATCGGTGCAATACCACTCTTACCCGAAAGCAAAGCCTTCCAAGTAGTATCGACAGTATTGCCCACTGGAGTTACTAACCCCAAACCGGTTACCACTACACGACGTTTAGACACGGCAGTCACCTTTAAATGCTAATTTATTAATTCAGATAGAGGACACAGGGTTTTCTATCATTAGACAATTTCTTAAATAACGTTTATTTAGAAAAATTCGCCAATCTGCGGCGAGCATCTCGTGGATGACAATTAAAACACGATCCAGAGACGATTGAATGGCACGGAGGCAGAATTTGACGGGGGTAAAACAAAAACAGGCGGCAAAAATGCCGCCTGTCTTCAAGAATTCAGAATTACTGATTCTTAGAAACGTAGTCGATCGCTGCTTGAACAGTAGTGATCTTTTCAGCTTCTTCATCAGGGATCTCGGTATCAAACTCTTCTTCCAGAGCCATAACCAACTCAACAGTGTCCAGAGAATCTGCACCCAGATCGTCAACGAAAGATGCCGCTGGCTTAACGTCTTCTTCTTTAACGCCCAGTTGCTCTACAATGATTTTCTTTACACGTTCTTCGATGTTGCTCATTAGTTTTCTTTCCTATTCAAATTACGCACTTGCGTAAGATTGCGAGTAGTTTATTAGATTTGGCTGACAATGCAAGCTTAGTTTTCGTGGTCTAACCACGAAATTTCACTATCAATTGATACAGATCACTACTCAGTTGCGACAGAAATCCCTGCCATTCGCCCTTAAACCATGTACATGCCGCCATTCACATGCAAAGTTTCGCCTGTGATGTAAGCGGCTGAGTCCGAGGCCAAAAAGAGCACTGCATTGGCAATTTCTTGCGCTTGCCCTAATCGTTCCATCGGAACCTGTGACATGATAGCTTTTTGCTGCTCTTCGGTCAGCTCATCTGTCATATCGGTCTGGATAAATCCAGGAGCGATAGCATTAACTGTAATTTGACGAGATGCAACCTCTCTTGCAAGAGATTTTGTAAATCCAATCAAACCCGCTTTTGCTGCCGAGTAGTTAACTTGACCTGCATTGCCCATGGTGCCTACCACTGAACCGATATTGATGATTCGGCCAAAGCGCTTTTTCATCATGGTACGCATCACAGGTTTTGACAGTCTAAATAACGATGTCAGGTTGGTGTCGATAATATCCTGCCATTCATCATCTTTCATCCGCATCAGCAGATTATCACGGGTTATACCCGCGTTGTTGACTAGAATATCAACATCATCGGCTTTTTCTTTGATCGAGGCGAATAAATGTGTAACAGATTCACTATCTGTGACATTAAGCACTAAACCAAAACCTTTGTCACCCAGATATTCTTGGATCGCCGCAGCGCCCTTCTCACTGGTTGCGGTTCCAATAACCACGGCGCCCGCTTCGACCAGTGTCTCAGCGATCGCACGGCCAATACCGCGGCTCGCACCGGTCACCAAAGCCACTTTGCCTGTTAAATTCAGGTTGAAACTCATATAAACTCCTTACTCAGTTAATGCTGCTAATGAAGCAACATCATTAACCGCTTGGGCTGATAGTGATTTATTAATTCGTTTTGCTAATCCTGTCAATACTTTACCTGGACCACATTCCACCAGTTGGGTAATGCCTTTTTGGGCCATTAGCTCAACAGTTTCGCTCCAGCGGACAGGACAATATAACTGACGCACTAACGCATCTTTAATGTCATCAGCAGAGGTGGGTGATGCCACATCAACGTTATTTATCACTGTAATTGTTGGGGTATTAAACTGTACATCGTTTAATGCCACGGCCAGTTTATCCGCCGCAGGTTTCATTAATGCACAGTGTGATGGCACGCTGACAGGTAAAGCCACCGCCATTTTAGCGCCCGCTGCTTTACAAGCTGCTGCAGCGCGCTCAACTGCGTCTTTTTGACCTGCAATGACCACTTGACCAGGACTGTTAAAGTTAACTGGACTCACCACGTCACCTTGAGCCGCTTCGGCGCAGGCATTAGCGATACTCTCGTTGTCCAAACCGATAATCGCATACATAGCACCCGTGCCAGCGGGAACCGCTTGCTGCATCAGTTGACCACGTAATTCCACCAACTTAATCGCGTCTTTAAAATCCATCACACCCGCGCAAACTAAAGCAGAATACTCGCCTAAACTGTGACCCGCGAGTATAGCTGGCATAGGTTTGCCTGAAGCCACGTAGGTACGCCAAATCGCCACGCTCGCCGCTAATAGGGCTGGTTGAGTTTTATCGGTTTCATTTAAGCTTTCAACAGGACCTTGCTGAACCAATGCCCACAGATCATAACCTAAGACGTCACTCGCCTCAGCAAAGGTCTGTCCAACAACAGCATGAGATTCGGCAAGCTCGGCTAACATGCCTAGGGCTTGTGAACCTTGGCCCGGAAATACAAAAGCAACATTTTCCATATTCAAATTACCTATGGCTAACTTAATTTATTGAAAAATCATGTGGAACACACATGTAGAACTTAGAAACGAATGAGCGCACTGCCCCACGCAAATCCAGCACCAAAGGCCTCAAGCAGCAGTAGTTGTCCGCGCTGAATACGGCCATCACGTACGGCTTCATCCAATGCAATGGGCACAGACGCGGCAGAAGTATTACCGTGTTTAGCTAAGGTCAATACGACTTTATCAAGGCTCATATCGAGCTTTTTAGCGGTAGCATTGATAATTCGGAAGTTGGCTTGATGTGGCACTAACCAGTCAATTTCTGACTTATCGATATTGTTAATGCGTAACGTCTCAGTCACGACATGGGACAATTGAGTCACAGCCACTTTAAAGACATCGTTGCCTTTCATGGTCATAAAACCAACCGCTTCAGAGGTTTCGCCTTTACGTGGTGGGAAAGCGCATTTCAATAAGTCACCTTGGCGACCGTCGGCATAAATGTGGGTCGAAATGATCCCTGGCGTTTCGGATGCACCTATCACAACCGCGCCCGCACCATCACCAAATAGAATAATCGTTGAACGATCTTCTGGCTCACATAAGCGAGACAGTACATCGGCACCAATCACTAATACTTTTTTAGCCGCGCCCGTTTTTACAAATTGATCGGCAACAGATAAAGCATAAACAAAGCCTGAACACGCCGCTGCGATATCAAAAGCTGGAATGGTATGCACGCCAAGCATGGCTTGAATTTCACAGGCCGCAGCCGGAAAAGCATTGGGAGCACTGGTGGTGCCGCAGACGATCATGTCTAAATCTGATGCTTCTATGCCAGCCATTTCTAGCGCTTTTAATGCCGCTTGGTAGCCCATAGTTGAAACGGTTTCATCGAAAGCCGCAATGCGACGTTCTGATATACCTGTACGTTCAACAATCCATTGGTCAGTGGTTTCCACCATTTTTTCCAAATCTTGATTGCTACGCACCTGCACTGGTAGATAACTACCAGTTCCGAGAATTTTTGTATGCATAAGGAGGGATCAGTTATTTATATCTAAAAGAATCGACTCCAAACGATCTTTTATCATTTCAGGGAGTCGACGTTGAGCTTCCGTTACTGCCAAACTAATTGCTTGTAAATAGGCAGTTTCATCCGCGTTTCCATGGCTTTTTACAACTATTCCGCGCAATCCTATCAGACTTGCACCGTTATAGTGGTCGGGGTTCATCTGACTAAGCACCGCCTGAATACGTGGGGCGATAAGTTTAGCCAGAAAACGAACGAATAAACCTTGGGTTAGTCCCCGTTTTAACTGATGTACCAATAACTTGGCAATACCTTCTGAGGTCTTGAGCGTGATGTTACCCACAAACCCATCACAAACAATCACATCCACATTACCGGAATAGATTTCATCCCCTTCGATAAAACCTGTGTAATTGATTTGTTCTGTGTGTTGCAGCAACTGCGCGGCTTGCTGAACTTGGTCATTGCCTTTAATTTCTTCAACGCCCACATTGAGCAAGGCGACTTTTGGCCGAGATTTCTTATCTACCGCTTCGCACAGGACTGAGCCCATCACGGCAAATTGAAATAAGGTTTCCGAGTCACAGGAAATATTCGCGCCCAAATCCAACAAATAAACCGGTTTTTGAGTCACCGCAGGTAAACAACTGACTAATGCAGGTCGATCAACACCAGGCAAGGTCTTCAGCAATACTTTCGCCATTGCCATCAGCGCCCCAGTGTTACCGGCACTCACACACGCTTGTGCGCGGTCGTCACGCACTAACTCAATAGCCAATCGCATGGAACTGTTTTTACGTGTACGCAAGGCATGCACAGGCCTATCGGACATACTAACGACTTCATCGGTATGAATGATTTCTATGCGCGAAAGTAAACTCGCTTCGGCTTGACGTAGATAGACATCAATTTCAGTCTTGTCACCGACTAAAATGATTTTAAGAAAAGAATGTAATTGTAGTGCCCGCAAGGCTGCAGGCACCGTGACGTGGGGGCCATGATCACCACCCATTGCATCTAACGCAAGCGTCAGATTCGTCATTAGGAAACCAACAAATTACTTGTTGATTACCTTTTTACCGCGATAGAAGCCATCTGCAGTCACATTGTGACGCATATGGATTTCACCGCTGGTAGCGTCTACAGACAGCTGAGCAGTGCTCAGTGCGTCATGTGAACGGCGCATTCCGCGCTTTGAACGTGATTTTTTGTTCTGTTGTACAGCCATTGGCCTGTCTCCTCGATTACTTGCTCTTCAGTTTTTCTAACACTGCAAACGGATTTGGACGCTCCTCTTGAGCGGGTTCTATCTCGCCTACAACCATGTCTTTAGATCCTGCACTGCAATCAATTTCTTGATGCATTGGGATTATCGGCATAGCGACTATCAATTCATCTTCGATCAATTGATGTAGACGCACTTCGCCAATTTCATTGCACTCAATTGGGTCATACGCATCCGGGAGCTCATCGATTTCTGCTTTAGTCCGACATGGACCAAAACAAAACTCGACCGTAACCTCAGTGGTAAATAGTGTCATGCAACGTTGACATATCAGAGTGAGCTCCGTCACAGCCTTCCCTTTCAGGTAGACTATCCCCTGTAAATCTACGCCACATTCAAGCGACACTGCCACATCGGAACAGTCGCCGGCACATAACTCAGTTAATCTTTTCAGTTGCACACCAGGAACAACGCCCTGATAAACTAGGCGACTCGAGGCGGCGCGAAATGGATCAATTGAAACCGGTATCTTTACTGTTTGCATAAGGCGCGCATATTATAGTTTGAAAACGCTAGAGTCAAAGAAAAAATACTAACTTAAGTCCCAGTTTGCGACTTAAGCCTTTCCCCTGCCCCAACATTGAAATTGACGGAAGCGAAATAGTACCCAAGCATGGGGCCGCATACAAGCGCAAGCCGCCTAAAATAGTCGCATTCATTGAAAAGAAACCGTAAAAGACGAAACTCTTGCACTCTCCCGCATTGATTGGTCACAATATGAGTCACTCTTTTGCGGATATCTCATTATGCCAACCCCATTAATCTTAGCTTCGACGTCTGTATATCGACAATCTTTACTGCAAAAACTCGGGTTACCCTTCGAATGCTGCAATCCTAATATTGACGAAACGGCGTATCTCGAAGAATCGGCCCATGCTTTAGTGCTGCGATTAGCCAAAGCAAAAGCCGTCGCGGGAGCAGAACAATTCCCCGATGGTCTGATTATTGGCTCCGATCAAGTTGCCGTCATTGATGGCAAGATTATCGGTAAACCCCATCATTTTAATAATGCCGTCGCGCAGCTCACTCAAGCCTCAGGCAAGGCCATCACCTTTTATACTGGTCTTGCACTCTATAATGCCAAAACTGGCGCTATGGCCGCCGAGGTTGAACCCTTCACGGTTCATTTTAGGCACCTTAGCCATGCGCAGATTGTGGCTTACATTGAAAAAGAAGAGCCTTATTATTGCGCGGGCAGTTTTAAGAGCGAAGGTTTAGGTATCGCGTTATTTACAGAGCTCGAAGGGCGCGATCCCAATACCTTAGTTGGCTTACCACTGATATTACTGACGGAAATGCTGTTAGCCCAAGGTGTAGACGTTCTCGCTTAAACGTTTACCAAGGCTTTGCTCTATTTGCTCAGTTTATTGAATCGATGACGCGCATCAAAAATACCGAGCTACTGAGTCGTTTCATCGACGAGAAGATGAGACGTAAATAAAAGTGATAAGGAAGTCTCATGCGCAGCGGCATGTATTGCCGCTTCAGTATTAAATAGCAGTGTTAGAGGTATTGCAGTAATTGCTTTGGTGAATCAATCAAGGCGATAGGTTTTGCCCGCAGCAACTTTTCGGCACTGTGAGCGCCATAGGTCACACCAACGCTATCAATCCCTGCATTGGCCGCCATGGTTAAATCCAGCAGAGAATCACCCACCATTAAGGCTCGGTTCGGGGCAATATTCAATTCTTTCAGCAAGCTTGAGATCATTTCAGGATGGGGTTTGCTGTGCACTTCATCGGCGCAGCGTGACGCAACAAAGTATCGACCTAAGCCTGTTTGCTCAAAGACGCGATCAAGTCCCGCACGGGCTTTACCGGTTGCGACGGCTAACTTATAGCCTTGACTATGCAAGTCATCAATTAACGCTGGAGTTTGTACAAACAAGGGAGTTGGCGTGGTGTCTAAATGCAAATACTGTGCTTTAAACTCAGCGCGCATTTGCTGATATTGATCATTTTCGCCTTGGCTGAATGCATTATTAGAATGCTGCTGATGCTGAGAATTGGCAGAAGAAGCGCTGCAATTAAGTCCCTGTGGGAACAGGACTCGCAGCGCTTCTGTCATAGAAAGACCAATAATATCGCGAATGTCACTTTCAGTTGGGATAGGTAACTGCAATGCCTTAGCCATATTTTCAATACAAGTGATAATTTTACCGATGGAATCCATCAGAGTGCCATCCCAATCGAAAATCACTAAATCGTATTGCTTTATCTTCATCCTTGAAACCTATCCCCGTCGATTACGCACGCTTTAACTTATCGAGTAATTGCGACAAATTTTCATCTAAAGGCGCTGAAACCCGCATCACTTCATCATTTTCTGGATGAATGAACATCAATTCAGCGGCATGTAAAAAGAGTCGAGTTAAGCCTAATGCACGCATGCTATCGTCAAATCCTTGCTCGCTGTACTTATCATCACAGGCGATTGGATGACCGGCAAATTGACAATGCACCCGAATTTGATGAGTACGTCCAGTGACAGGGCTTGCCTTCACTAAAGTACAACCTTGGTAACGCTGCATAATTTTAAAGCGCGTTTCTGAAGGTTTACCCTCAGCATTAACACGCACAATGCGCTCACCGGATTTGAGGGTGATTTTCAATAAAGGCTGTTTAACGGCTTTATCTTGAGCAGACCATTCACCTTTAACTAAGGCCAAATAGTCTTTCTGCATCTTTTTATACCGAAGCTGATCATGCAGATGTTTAAGCGCGCTACGCTTTTTCGCCACCAACAACACGCCCGAAGTATCTTTATCGAGACGATGTACTAGCTCTAAAAACTTTTGTTGAGGACGCAGTGAACGCAATGCTTCAATCACACCGTAATCGACTCCACTACCACCATGCACGGCAATGCCAGCAGGTTTATTCAGCACGATCAAATGATTGTCTTCATGCAAAATACGATCTTCGAGTTGCGAGACTTTACTTAAGTTCGCCGATGGTGCGGTACGGTTATCCGGCTCTGCCACGCGGACTGGCGGAATACGTACTATGTCGCCAATCTGCAACTTGTACTCGGGTTTGATGCGTTTCTTATTCACTCGAACCTCGCCCTTGCGGACAATGCGATAGATCATGCTTTTCGGCACGCCCTTCAGCTTGGTCATTAAGTAGTTATCGATACGCTGTTCGAAGTGATCTTCATCAATCGTGATCAACTGAACCTGTTGTGGGGTGGATTCTATATTCATGATGCGCCATCTAATTATAACGGTCGCCATTGTACAACAACTGAGAAGAATTGTGCCTTTCCATTGCTGAATTTTTTGATTATTGCTATATTTCACCAGCGATTAGGGATAAGCCGTGAATAAAGTGTTCACAACGCCCTGATCCCAAGCGGAAAATTTAACGGATAAAAAAAGATTTTCTTGATAGCAAATCATTGATTTGCAAATCGTATATAGAGTAAAAATACCACAAATGCGTTTTTTACGATTAAATCGAGAAAGTCACCTTACTTTAATAAGGTTTACCCTAGGTTTTCCTCCCCGATTTCGAAGGATATTTTAACTTGTCGTCAGACAAACCGATTCGACTTGGGCATTACCGGAACGAAACTAAAGAATTTATGGGGTTGGTTGATGTTTTACAACGAATTCCTTGTTTTTGTAATCATTAAAAAATAAGCCATAAATAGGATGCGACACGCAGCGACTGCGTCTAACAGTAATGCGCACCTCTTGCCTAGCCACCAGCCGTGAGGCTCAGTTGACCTACTGCTAGGCCCGTAATGCAGCGAAGCGCGATGTTTGATGACCTCTATTTAAAGAAGAATGACGTCATCATGAAACGTATGTTAATCAATGCAACTCAATCAGAAGAGTTGCGTGTTGCCCTTGTTGATGGGCAACAACTGTATGATCTAGACATTGAAAGCCCAGGTCATGAGCAAAAAAAATCAAACATTTACAAAGGTAAAATTACCCGAGTAGAACCGTCTTTAGAAGCCGCTTTCGTCGACTACGGTGCCGATCGTCACGGCTTTTTGCCACTGAAAGAAATCGCTAGAGAATATTTCCCGAAGGGATATTCGTTCCAAGGTCGCCCAAATATCAAAGAAGTGGTCAGTGAAGGACAGGAAGTTATTGTCCAAATTGACAAAGAAGAACGCGGCAATAAAGGTGCAGCCTTAACGACCTTCATCAGCCTTGCAGGCTCTTACTTAGTATTAATGCCAAACAACCCACGTGCTGGCGGGATTTCTCGTCGTATCGAAGGTGATGAACGCACTGAGCTAAAAGAAGCGATGGCTGACTTAGAAGTGCCTGCGGGCATGGGTCTTATCGTGCGTACTGCGGGTGTAGGCAAAGAATCTGCCGAGTTAAAGTGGGACTTAAAAGTTCTACAACACCACTGGGCGGCGATCACCGAAGCTTCACAAGTTAAAGGCGCACCTTTCTTAATTCACCAAGAAAGCAATGTGATAGTTCGCGCTATTCGTGACTATTTACGCCGTGACGTGGGCGAAATTCTCATCGATCATCCACGTATTTTTGAAGAAGCGAAGCAACATATCGCCTTAGTTCGCCCTGATTTCGTTGAGCGCGTAAAACTGTACGAAGCTGAAGTGCCATTATTCACTCACTTCCAAATCGAATCACAAATTGAATCTGCCTTCCAACGCGAAGTGCGTCTGCCATCTGGCGGTTCAATTGTTATCGACCCAACTGAAGCATTAACCTCAATCGATATCAACTCTGCCCGTGCCACTAAAGGCGGCGATATTGAAGAAACAGCACTGAACACTAACCTCGAAGCCGCCGATGAAATTGCCCGCCAATTGCGCCTCCGCGACTTAGGTGGCTTAGTGGTTATCGACTTTATTGATATGACGCCTGTGCGCCATCAGCGTGAAGTTGAAAACCGCTTACGTGATGCTGTTCACCATGATCGTGCTCGCGTGCAGTTAGGTCGCATTTCTCGTTTCGGTTTGATGGAAATGTCGCGTCAACGTCTGCGCCCCTCTTTAGAAGAATCTGCAGCGCATATCTGCCCTCGCTGTCATGGCCAAGGCACGATTCGCAGTACCGAGTCTTTAGCACTGTCAATTTTACGTTTGATGGAAGAAGAAGCCATCAAAGAAAACA
This sequence comes from Shewanella sp. SW32, assembly GCF_025653365.1. Classification (NCBI taxonomy): domain Bacteria; kingdom Pseudomonadati; phylum Pseudomonadota; class Gammaproteobacteria; order Alteromonadales; family Shewanellaceae; genus Shewanella; species Shewanella sp. SW32. The sequence continues at coordinate 98,353 of NZ_JAKKSJ010000017.1, forward strand.
CCTCACAAATCGAAGCGATTGTGCCTGTGGATGTTGCAGCTTTTTTGTTAAACGAGAAACGCAAAGCCATTCGCATCACAGAACAGCGTCACGATGTCGAAGTGTATGTGATACCTGACGCACACATGATGACGCCTGATTACCGCGTGATCCGTCACCGTAGTGATGATGAAATCAGTGAATCAAGCTATAAGCGTATAGAGCATCCTGAAGCCAAATTGTATGAGCCACGCAAACTGGAACGTACTACGGCGCCTATTCCGGCATTAAAAGGTTTTGCAGCGCCACAAAAAGTAGAACAAGCCCCATCACCAACGGTGAAAGTTGAAGCGCCACAACCAGGCTTCTTCAGCAAGCTTGTGAGTGCAATCAGTGCCATGTTTGCGCCAAGTGAAAAAGCTGAACCCGTAAAAGTTGTTGAAACTAAAGCAACTGATACCAGTGCGGCTAACGCAAATCGCCGTAACCGTCGTAATGACACTCGCCGCCCACGCAATGCCCAAGATGCCGACAAAGCAAAAGAAGGCACTCGTGAGCCGCGTAGCCGCAACCCAAAAAAGCCGACTGATGCAGCAGTCAGCACACAAGAACGTCCAGTACGCGAAAAAGAAGAAGCGGCTAAACGTCCAGCTAAAGCTGAACCGAAGCCACGCGTACAAGCGCCAAAAGATGTTGTTGCCGACATTGAAGCAGATGATGCCCCTAAGCAAGAAGTCGCCCGTGAGCGTCGTCAGCGCCGTAACATGCGTCGTAAGGTGCGTATCGATAATGGCCATAATACGCCAGATAATGCGATCCCAATTGCACCTGAAGATGCCGCAGAAGTGTTAGCGGAAATTGCAGCCCTTAACGCCGCAGCGGCAAGTACTATCAGTGTTAATGCCAAAGCTGAAGTCATTGCACAAACGCCAGTAGAAACTAAAGCACCAAGAACACGTCGCCAGCCTCGTAAGGAAGCTGCTCCCGCTCAAGAAGCGCAAGAAAATATTGTGCTAGAAGAGACAACTGTAATTTCTACTGTAGTGGAAACACCTGCGGTTGATGCTGTTAACGTAGCTGAAAACACCTTGGTTGACACAACAGCTCATACTGTAGCAGCGGATGCTGTATCGCAAGATAGCGAAGTTGATGCTGACAACGAAAATGCTGATGATCAATCAAAACGCGAGCAAAGAGATGGTCAACGTCGTAGCCGTCGTAGCCCTCGCCACCTTCGTGCAGCGGGTCAACGTCGTCGTCGCGACGAAGATGACCAAGGTACATCAACGCCAGCGCAATTCGTTCCTAATGACGAATTAGGTGCTGACCAAGAGTACCCAAGCGAAATCGTCAGTGTTCGAGTGGAAACTCCTGTTGTTACAACTCAAACAACAGCGGTAACTGAACCGGCCGTTAAAACTGCTGACGTCGAAATAGCTGAAACAAGTTCAACTCCAGCTGTTGAAGCTCCTGCTGTTGTTAAAGTAGAAGCAAAAGTTGAGCCTCAGCCTCAAGCAAATGACGTTGCAGCAGTTGAAACTCAGCAAGTTGAAACTAAACCTGTTGTGACTAAAACCACTGAAACGAAAGCGGAAGAGCCAAAGGCTGCTGACGTAAAAGTTGACCTTGCGTCAATCGTTGAAACTCAGGTGACCAGCGTTACTGCTGAAGCCGTAGTCGTTGCAGTCCCATCAGTTGAAAGCTCAGTGACTAAATCAGTAGCAGTACCCAAAGCTGAAGCAGCTAAAACCGAAACACTTGTCGAGCCAAGTGTTGCACCGAGCGCTGAAGTAAAAGAAGCCGTGAAAGCAACAGCCTCTGCGCCAATGGCCAGACCGGCTGCTATCGCTAAGCCTCAAGCCACAGTACAAACAGCTCCAACAACACCGCAAATCACGGATGCAGTTGTTGTCAGCAAGCCGAAAGCCGCCAGCCGCTTTGGCTCTATGGTGTCTTCGGATATGACCAAGCCTGTCGTTGAGGTGAGAGAACAAGTGGCAGTCCCTAAAGGACGAGAGTATGAGAATACTGCGAACGAAGAGTCTACTGCCAAAATCAAACTCGCTAATGGTGCAGAGTCGGATATGGCGCGTCCATAATCACTTAAGCTAAACCAGAAAAGCCATGCAATTGCATGGCTTTTTTATTTATACTGTAATACTCCACAATATTTAAATTTAGCTCTATCCATTTTTCGGCTTAATCGTAGTCCCTTGAATAACATAACCCATCAAAAGATCCTCGGTATATAGTTCTCAACTTTAAGTATTCTTGCGTTGTCACTAACGTCACATTAGAAGCAATAAACATGCTAACAAAATATCAGGCCAATACCCGCCAGTAGAAAGGGCTCTTAATCCATTTAGTGCTAACTGTAGACCCCTCCTTTATAAGTTAGGAAAACTAGTCGAGGGAAAGCATTATTCCGCTATAAAGTAGCCGATAATTAAGTTGGATTAGCAGCCTAAAGCTTCTGTCGGAAATACTTAAATGTACGAAATGCAAGGCATCTCAATAGCCATATTCGTTTTTTGGTCGGCTCCAAACTACATCATAAATAAGCTAGTGTTCTTTAATATCAAGCACTAAATGCTTTGCCAGCCTTAACTCTTTACTACAAGGCTTTCAGCCTTAGGTGCAGCTTAGTATATGTAGGATAACTAAGTGCAAGAAATGCAAGTGCACCAATCATATTCGGCAATATCTGAAGTCACTGATTTACAACAAATGAATGATTAGACACATTCGCGTTCGACATTGAATATAAGATTACGCAAAAAATAAACTCGATAAGAGTAAGCGTTAAGAGTTAAGAGTTAAGAGTTAAGAGTTAAGAGTTAAGAGTTAAGAGTTAAGAGTTAACATATAATGGAATTGAATGTTACAGGAGTAAAAATAAGGAGAGTGTATCAAATGGTTTTATTGAAAATCTTGGAGATATCAGAATTGGATTCTAACAGAGAAATATTAGAGGATTAACTTCAGATTTAAGCATTAAATTAATGCGACATGTTAAGTGGATCTCGTCGCTTATACTGGATTCAACAATCTAAACTAAATGAAATTTTATTTTCGCACAAATAAAAAGAGCCACGGAATTAACCACAGCCCTTTAATCCATTGCTATCAGCTCCAGGCTAACAGCACTGAAAATTAACCAATGATAGTTACGTTTTCAGCTTGTGGACCTTTTTGACCTTGAGTCACAGTGAAAGACACTTTTTGGCCTTCATCAAGAGTTTTGAAACCGTCAGAGTTGATCGCACGGAAGTGTACGAATACATCTGGACCAGATTCTTGCTCAATGAATCCGAAACCTTTGTCAGAGTTGAACCACTTAACAACACCAGTAACTTGAGACATAATATAAATCCTGTAAATAAAAAATTAAAGCCTTAACGGCGGGTGGAGCTGGAAAATGCCGGTATTACTTATGTTTACAGGACGAACTGGTCGTATTGAACACATAAATATAAGCCCAACCTTCAAGCTGATAAGACTATAAACCATTCTAAAGATAAGTCAACACACTGCGACACTTTGGATTATTTATTTTGCCTAAATCTACTTTACGGTTTTGCAACCGGCTAGCAGAACACTAGGTTCATGCTGTTTAGCAAGTACAGTTAAGCATTTTAAATAATTTATTTCAATAGCTTAATCTTATCGCTTACTTTGAAATCCGATGCACTTCAATTTGGAAATCCAATTCACAGTTCAGTCCTTGCAACGCAAATGCTTGCTTTTGGGCATGAGTAAACTTCCAAGCATAGGGCGTCATTTCTAAAAAATGAGCGATATGTTCACTATTTGCCAGCTCTAACTGGGAGATTAAGCGTTCCTGATGAAGACACTCAAATCCAGCAATATGCGCTGTGGAAACGGGATGTAATCTTGGCTCAGCATAAATTTGTTGTTTCAACGCAAAATGGTGTAAAGGTCCCGGAGAAACCGTTATCAGTAAGCCTCCATCAGCCATAATCCGTTGTAACTCTTCTACTTTTGAAGGGGCATAAATACGAATGGCAAGATCGACACTTTGGGATGCGATTGGCATTTCATAGGCACTTGCGACACAAAATTGCAAATTAGGGTAACGTTTAGCTGCATATTTAATTGCAGACTTAGAAATATCTATACCTTGTAAATTGCAATCATGGTGCTGGCTCAACACATGGAATAAACGTTGACTGTAGTACCCTTCCCCACAGCCTATATCGAGGATTTGTTTTGCTTCGGCACTAAACTCAAGCGCGAGCTCATTCACTCTATCACTCAAACCTTGATAGTAACCCGCGTTTAAAAATTCACGCCGAGCAAACATCATCTGTTTATTATCACCAGGATCTTTTGAGTTTTTCTTCTGTACAGGTAATAAGTTGACATAGCCTTCTTTGGCCATATCAAACTTATGTTGCTGTGAACAACCCCAAGTTCGCTCCGTTAACGTCAGTGGGGCGGCACACAGGGGACATAAATAATGCATAATGGACTCTTATCATTTAGCTAAATTTGGGTAAAAAAGTTTACGTTTCGTCTTCCATCAATCGGTCTACCATCAGGATCAATTCCGGTGAAGCGAGTAATTCATAACACTCTAATTTTCTTAATAGCTTATCAGTGTTATCGACATCATTAGCAGCGCGGCTGTGGTTTGGTCGCTCAAACATATGGGTATAGGTTCTAAATAACCATTGTTGTTTCTGCAGTAGCAAGGGATCGATCCTTAATACTTCATCAGCAAGGCTGGCGTGACATTGACCAAGCTCCCCGCGCATAAACGACTGCAATTCTAATCTAACCTGCTCGATTTCGGTCATGTAAATTGCAAGAGATTCAGATGATGCGGCATAGTCGTAGTGCCTTGCTAACAGTGCTTTAGCAACCATTAACGCTTTGGGCTCATGCAAAACCCGTAAATCCGCTTCTAAGGGAACTAACTCAAACTTTGAATTGGCTTGTAAGGCAAAAGTTAAGTCATTATCTGCACCTAAATGACGAGTCGTATCTAAGGTAAAAGATACACCTCGCCTCAATTCTGCCGCACAAAATTTCGCAGCTGTTCCCATCCGTGTATAAAGCCTAAAACCTTGCCCAAGGCTGCGGGTTATTGGTGTATTGAAAGCCTGAGGGCTTTGCGGTAACGATTCGACCTTAAGACCCATAAACGGCTGGAAGCGGATGACTATATTTTGCTGAATTCCGGCTTCAGCTATGACGATAATCTCTAGTAAAGGGGCATTGATCGCCTGTGACACAATAAAATCACTCACATCGTCGGGTAGCCGTAATGTGAGTATTGATGCCTTTTCAATATCAAGCACCATAGGTTCATTTAGAAATTGATGGTACATAAGACATTATTCTCCTATTTAACCGCAATTGTACCGTCCAATACCAATTAAAATCACCCCGTAAACCATTACCATCGCAAGATATGACTTAATCTTCATGATGCCGTAAATCGGCATTCGAGAAATAGTAGTGACATTGCGTGGTAGCATATTTATGCCTCCAGTGATCTATAACGTTAAGCACAGGAAGATGTAAGTGACGTATACAATGAACTTCACGTAACCATTCACCCAATGTAAAACTCACGATGCACCCGACCCAGAAAGTGACGAACCTAGTCAGCGTTATTAGGCATCGCTCGGCTTAGCGCCAGAAAACCATTCGGTATGCTGGTCACCTTGACGGCCAAAATAGGTTACACGTTTACCTCGCAAAAACACGAAATAACCTTGAACTCCTGCATTCATAGCGCGCTGGCAGAAAAGCCGAAATATTTGCCCATGCTGCTGACTATCCAAGATGGCAGCTCTGAGTTCAATCACATTAAAATTTTCAGCAATTAATGGAAGTCCCTCAAATGAGAAAGGTGATTGCACTGTAGTACCTGCTGCGCTATAGAAAGTAAATGACTTCGAGGCATAGTCTACATAGTAATACTCGACACCTTCAGCAATAAGATTGCCGACAATTTGAGGAAATGGTATTAATCCAGACAAGGTTGCTTGTGCAGATTCTAAAATTTTATCCGAGTTCATTGATGTCCTCTCTGGGTCTTGAGTGGTCAATTTATATGTTTAACATCAGCAGTAGAGCCAAAGTGATAGCACAGTAAAAACGTGGAGCATGCGCCAGCGCTGGTTAAACGCTCAAAGCACGTACTCATAAATGATTAACGCAATAAACACGACCTTCAAACTACCCCAAAATCGTTGCCAGACTACAAACACGTTTATGCATATATAACGTAAAGCCATATTAAAAATACTATGGCCAAACAACATAAGGACTTTAAAATATTCTGCGAGCCACTCGCACCCAGTGCCAACACCGTTGGGCTGTCTAAATTGATTTACAACTCACATAAACCCAAACTAAAAAAATGTATCATTTACGCTTATCATCTGTTTCTTTATCCCGCAAGCCATCTAGGCTACTGCTAAAATAAGCACACCGAATCAATTTCAACCTCTAGCAATGAGTTTATTGATGGATAATTTACAGCGACTGGGCATTATTTTTTGTATTCTTTCCCTGTGGGTCTTGGCAAACATACCCGTCACTTATGCTAATGATCAATTCATTATCAATCAGTCAGAATCCAAGCTTGATCACAGATATCAGTATACTTATGACCTTTTACAATTAGTTATTGATGCAACCAAAGCCGATTTTGGTGAAGCATCACTGCAAGTATCAGATCTAATAATGAGTCGAAATCGTATCTTCAGAGCATTACAAGAGGGTGAAACCATCAATGTTATTGCAGAAGCCTCTAACCTACAGTGGAATAAACAGCTTATTCCAATAAAAATTCCTATTAGAAAAGGCATTCAGGGATTTAGAATTTTTATTATTAAAAAGGAAAATGTACCTAGGTTAGCCCAAATCACCTCGCTAGCGCAGTTAACTGCTCTTGATACTGGTTCAGGTAGCCAATGGTCAACTAAAGTTGCCATGCAACAAGCAGGATTTAAGATTATAGAAAGCAATCAATATGACAGTTTATTTAATATGTTATCAAAAGGACGGTTTATAACATTTGGCCGCGGAGTGAATGAAGTCTTTCAAGAGGTTGAGCAGTTTAATCAACAATATCCAGATCTCGTTGTTGATGAAAGCATTATGCTACATATTCCACTAGCGACATATTATTATGTTTCACCTAACAAACCTCGCTTAGCTCAGCGAATACAAATTGGTCTCCAGAGAATTATCGATAATGGTCAATTTGACCAGTTATTTTATCAACGCCATTGCGATTTTTTGATAAAAAGTAAATTGAATCAACGATTAGTTTTTAAAATTGACAATCCTTTTATATCTGAATCAGAAATGACTTCCATTGTCGGTAAAGATTTCTTACTCAATCCAATGGATGACTTTTCCATATTATGTAAGAAATATCATTGAATAGGCTTCATCAGATAAACGCTTTGGGTCCGTCATGACTTAAAAGCATCTCTCGGAAAATGGGATAAAAAACAGCAAGTCGCGGCTTGAATTGAAGAAGGTTAGATTTTTGGCCTTGGGTATCTAGAAATCAAACGAAAACCTTCAAGGCCATTAGCCTTGAAGGAAACTTTTTTAGAATTGTACTCTGACACCAATAGCCGCTGAGCGACCTGGCATAGGGGATAAATGCCTTAGGAAACTGTTATGTGGGCGCGCATCTACATCGGTAAGATTATCTAAGCTTAGGTAGATTTGAGTCGGCACTTTCGAAATGACTTGATCTAAAGTGATATTGGCTCCGAGCAAAGCATAAGATTCAGAGGGCCTCTCAAATCTGCTAACGTCACCTTGTGAATGATAGCGAACATAATCGATGGACACAGTAAGCGCATCATACTGCCAATTTAGTGCAGTGCCTGTTTTGGATTGTGGTGTTCGAGGTATTGAAGTGCCTTCTAACCTGCGGCGAAAGTATTCGTCCCGCTCACCAGCGAGAGGTGGACGAGTACTAAAGATGTCGTAACTACCATCGTATTGATATCGAGGAGTATTTCTCACTCTGTCAGTAAATGCGCTAAGCTCAAAAACTCCCCACCTTTGCCACGGGAAGGTATAGATAGCTTGTACCTCTAACCCTTGATTGTTTGTATCTGCTTGGCGCCATTCACGAACATAAGTACCATTACGCTCGATGCCTGTACTACCAAGATAAATAAAATCATTGAATTGATTTTGATACCAACTTGCCATTAGCTGTAAATCGGCGATTTTAGCGGTGGTATTTATTTCAAAGGAGTGATTAATTTCCTTTTTAAGATTTGAGCTGCCCTGTTCTTCAATTAACAGAGCATAGTGTGGGTTACTGGCGTAAAGCTCATTCATTTCAGGAGCACGCTCGGCATGAACGTAATTGACTCGTGTTGACCAATTTTGCAATATGTCCCATTGCAGTGATCCTGAGTAGCTTTGGAGATAAAAATTTCTATCTTTAACATTCGCTCCTGAGCCTCGGCCTACCTTGTACCCCTCTGCGTTTACTTGGTGCTTAATCGCATCATAACGACCTCCAAACTCAAAAGTAACCGGACCAAAGTGCAGGGTTTGTAGCGTATAGGCTGCATAGTTTTGACTATCGACATCAGGCATGTAATTGTCATAGCCCTCCCCTTTATAGGCTTTAGTGTCGTACTGCAATCCTAAGACACCATCGAAGTTTGATGTCCAACTATGATAGAGCTTAGGGCTAATGACCCAAGAGGTAAGTTCGAATTGGTTGACGGATACCTCTGCCATATGCTCATCATCGACTTGATTCGAATAGGCGCCATCGAGGCTAAATGATTTTATCCAATTGTCATCCCAGTTTTCGACATACTTCATATCTACGCGATCACCACGGGAGAAAATTCGAATATTACCCCGTTGATCAAAATCCACTGGTGCGCTGCTGCCACGACGCATGAATCCCGGAATACCGCGATGAGTGTCCGTATAACCATAAGCCAAACCCAAAAGACGTTGTTGGCCAGTGTAGCTTCCGCCTGCCGAGAATGATGATGTGTGGTGGCTGCTGTTAAGCACAGTGCCATTACTGTCTATTGAGTAGTCGGTGATAATTTGTTGTTCTAGAGGTGTAGCATCTTCATAGCGTTTTAACTGATTGTTCATCTGCCACACAGGTTGCGCATATTTGATTTGGCATAGATCGGCAAACTGTGCAGCACCTACGACTTTTGACCACGTTTTACAATCGCTGTCTTTAGAATATCCAGGGATATCGTAGTCACCACGGTCTTTGTTGATCATATTCAGCGCAAAGTTAAAAGATTCATTCCCTGCGGTAAGTTTTGCCAGTGCGGTACTTGTACTATTGAAGCCAGCTTTCACTTCAGCGCGACTGTTAAACCCATTGATTGGGCTCAATGGAATACGACCATCTTGGAGATCAACAATGCCTGCCATCGCTTGCCCACCATAGGCAATCACAGCTGTAGGACCTTTAATGACCAAGATACTGTCAGCAAGAAAGGGCTCGATGGGGATGTATTGCTCCTCACTCACCGACGACATATCCTCAACTTGAGTTCCATTGAGCAACATTTTAACCCTGTTTCCACCAAACCCACGGATTTGTGGCCTACCCGATGAGCTACCAAAAAAACCACTGTCTACCCCCGGTAATTGGCTTAAAGTTTCTCCTAAGGTATCGGCTTTACGATTATTAAGTTCATCGCCGCTGAGTTCGATTTTACTGGCTTGTATTCTTTGACTTAGTGGTTTTTCTAAAGCATGCCCAGTGACATTGATACGTTCAATAGGTTCTGCTGAAACAGCTAAAGTGCCAACACCTAATAACAGAAGGTATTTGTGGAAGTTCATTTTGTGGGTCGTCTCCATATAATTACTGCCAAAAATGATATGTTATAACGTATCATAATGTATCAGTCGAGTTCAATATGAATGAAAGTAAATTAAGTTACTGATTGTAAATGGCAATCAGAACAGCACTCGGTATGGTGATTGATGATTGCTAACAAAGATTGTCATTAGAAGGGGTAGATCAGGTAAACTGTGCAAGTATGATCATTTCAAAAAAATTGGCAGTTCTATGACAGGAAAAAATCTTGATTTACTGCGTGAAGCAGTGAAAAAGTGTGAAGAAAAAGGCATCAATCTTACCAGTAAGCGCAAAAAAGTACTTATCGTATTACAGGATCATGATATTCCTTTGTCTGCCTATGAAATTGCCGATGTGTTAAAACAAAGTTTGGGCGAGAGTTTACCCATAATGTCTATCTATCGCATGTTGGATTTCTTAGTACAGGAACAATTAGTGCATAAGTTATTAACGGTGAATAAGTATATTGCCTGCCATCATGTATGCGATCATCACATTCACAATCAATTTTTAATTTGTAATACTTGTCAAAAAGTCACGGAGATAGCATTGCCCACTGCTCTTGTTGAACAGTTACAGTTGAATGTTAGCCAAGCAGAATTTACCTTATCGAGCCCACAGCTTGAATTAGCGGGTTGGTGTCATGAATGTCAGCAGCAACATAATAGTTAAGTTAAGTTATGTACATTAACTAATTTGGAACGCTATTTATCATGGTTGCTGAACTTATCCCATACTCACAGTAACGCTATAAATCCCCCAGCCACCGACATTCTGGTCGATAATGTCCGTCTAAAATCGTGGATATGCCAGTCTTGGTTTAATATCGCGGACCAGCTCATTAATGAAAGCAACATTACCCGGTCGCTTGCCGTGGGAAAGCGCCATGGCGAGTGATATAAGTTCCACTGTTCTTATAATATCTCGAGTAAAGCAGAACTGATCGGCCTTCGAATGTGTTAAGCGGTTTCCAAAACGTATGGGGATCTATAATATTTACCCATGAATTTAGTCACGCAGGGACCAGCTTACGTGCGTCAGCAAGTCCTAAATCCGGGTAGAGACCAAAGGTTAAGTACCCTGATGGATTATCAATCCTAAATCGATACTGCCATGTTATAGTCCCTGCAGGGGTAATACGAACGCTTAAGCCGTCGCGGTCTGCAAGCTCTGGTTTCTCTAAATATGGTTTGCCGTTTATTGCACGTAACCAATTGTCATATAAAGACATTTTAATTACCCTGTATACATGTGATTTTAGCTAATCTGACGCAGAACCCAATATATACAGATTATGTACTCACATCGAAGAGCTGCATACTAAATTGATGTGAATGACAACGAATCCAATTAAAGCAATTTAACTACTGATAACATGAAGTTAAATGCTTTAGAGAACGAAAATAAATGAAGATGAAAGATGATAAAGCTGGGTCAATATTTTAGCACGACTACGGAAACATGTAAGATTAACCATTAATTTATAATAAATATATGTACAAATTTCGTTTAAGAACCTTCCAATATCACAGCTGCTAAACAACAAAATCACTTCTAAATTCAATACTATTTTTAATTGCAAAAAATGTTGTCTAATTATGTTTATCTATTAAAAAGTGGTGTGTATGACAAGTGCTTAAGAACTTCCGGCTCAATACTTCTGATTACTTTAGCAGAGTGTTCTAATTCTAAATTAAGCTCAGACCAACCATCAGTGCTCATAAACTCTACAAGTAAATAACAAATCCTAGGTGTAACGGCTCACAATCGAAATCCCTTGTGCTCGCAATTAGCACAATCTTCGGCTCAGATTAAGTGACAATAAAATCTTACTGAGCTCACATTAAGTGATAGACAGATGACGGTCAGCTTTATTGGTAGTGCTTAATTTCAATGCAGTGTTCAGTTCACAATAGTGTTCTGTCGCGCAGAGTTTGCGTCAGCAAGGCGAGCTCCTGATCTTTGCTTCAAACCCGAGCATAACCGTAAAAGGCCATTGTTATTAAAAATGTCTCGTTAGGCTTTATATGAGGAAAACATAACATCCGAATGAGACAGAAAAACCGCCTCATTTGGATGTATGCTTTAGGTATACTCAAAACATACATTAGCATCAGAGATAAAATTTAATAATCTCTTAGTAGAGTGCGAGGCAGACTTTTAGGGCTAGGGACTTATGTTGCCGTTATACCTCGAAAAACTCAATCTTACCGCCAGTAAGGTGATACATACTACCAACGATTTTAATTTTATTCTGGTCTTCCAGCTGTTTCAGTACCGGGCTGTTTTTGCGGATATTCTCGATAGTCAGTTCAACATTTTTCCTTGCCACAGCATCGACAAAATCGTAATTACTCCCTTTACGCTCTCCGGTGTACTCGGTTTTTTCAATAGCAGGTTTAATTTCATTCAGCAGGCCCGTCAGGTTGCCTAGTTCTGCATTATCAATAGCGCCACGTATCGCACCACAGCGGGTATGCCCCATAACCAGCACCAATTTCGCACCAGCAAGAGCACAGGCGAATTCCATACTGCCCAATATATCGCGATTACTGATATTACCCGCAACACGGGAATTGAACGTTTCGCCGATCCCCGCATCCAGCACAATTTCCGCTAGCGCACGTGAGTCAATGCAGCTAAGGATCACTGCAGCAGGATACTGACCCGTAATACTGTTGCGTTTCTGCGCCAAATAATCATGTTTCGCCGTGCGATTCTCCCGGAAGCGCAGATTGCCCTGCTTAAAATGTTCAATCACAGCCTCAGGTGTCATGCCATCACGTTCTTCTTTACTGAGGGATGCCGCAAAAGAGATAGAGGGCACAGATAAGGCCGCCAGCCCTGTTACCGAAAGGGCCGAGACAGCAAGTGTTTGTTTCAGGATTGTCCGGCGTGAGGGTTGAGCCGGTTGGTTATTTTTCATAATGTTCTGCAGTCCAGTTTGTTGAGTTAACAAAGGTTGTTGCGATAGTACTGTTAAACAAATCACAGCTTCAACCTAATGATAGTGAAGGCCCAGTCAATGCGATTAAATACGGGCGGCAGGGTTACAGGTATGGCGTTTTTTATTTGCAGTTATTGTGAGCCAGAAGCAATGGATAGCTAGCCCGTGGGATTTCGATTGTGAGCCTCCACACTTAAGTTCTTCCACTGATGCCTGTAACATTCCTAATAAACAAAATATTCCAAAATTTGTATGAATACGATTATCGAAAATTTCTTCATATGCTGCCTATAATTTCGTAGATCAACTACTACCTCAAGTCTAACAAAGCTAAGAAAAAGGGCGCATAAAGCAAAGATCAAAGATCAAAGGATCACAAAATCGATCTGTCGAAGTTGGTATATCCGAGCACACCTATTTTTTGAACTCCTTAGAAAATACGAATAATAAGCAAATAAAATCAATCTCATAAATAGCGTTCAAAATTATGAACGCCCCCTACAAGCCTGCAAATAAAACAGCAACCAAGCCCTCTAAAATCCTCATATGTAGTGAAGCACTGCGTGTCACCGAACCCGCAATCAACCGCGCCAGAAGGTCCAGTGATGATAATGACTCGCATCTACATAGAGTTGATAGTGATTCTCATCACCATAAGGTGTCGCGTTCGGCTTCAATCAAACCGTGAGCATCGGCGAGACACAAAATCCGACCATCTGAAAATCTAAATTCATCACAATTGCACATGATCATCGCTCCATTCCTATACATGCAAGATAACTAATATAGGTAAAGAGAACGAGCCTGGCACTCGGCTAAAGTAAGCCTAGGCCTAGACAGCTACTGTTCACCTAAAACAGTCTAAAACCTTGGCTTTTACCCTCTTCACCCTATCGCCAACAATTAACACAAAAGCAACAAATGCACACTATTGCATCCTCCACTAGGGTTGATGCAATGACTCATCTGTAGCCTTACTGCTGCATGGGCTAGAGTGCTCCCAACTTTTTGAGGCTATCTAGGGATTATCTAGGCACATCGAAAAACGGTTGAACCATATTGGTGCAACACACTGAACAACACCCATTGAATAGAAACATATAAATAACAATTCAGATTAAGGCAGCATGAGCCTAAAAACGCGTTCAATCACCCAGAAACAGTGTGCAGATCATCCCAGTTCACCTGCTTTCGATGACTACAAACGGGGAGCGGATAACGCCTTCGCAGGATGAGGCCGCGACCGAAACAGTGAGCCGAATAGAAGGATCCATTTAGGCGCCATCAATTCACCCAGAACTGCCAAAAAACTCACCTTTTGCCCTACCCTTTACACCCTTCAAGCATTAACACAAAAGCAACAAAAGCGCGCCGTTGCATACTCCTTTAGGGTTGCTGCTGCATGGATTTGAGTGCTCCCAACTTTTTAAGGAGATCTAGGGATTATCTAGACCGCATGAACGAAGCTTCGAACCAAACTGAAGTATTAGGGTTGCTCGGTGCATTTTTCTGTAGTGAGCCATACCATTGCGCCGTAAATTGGTTGCCCTGTTGTCTTTGTTTGAATATGAAACTTTTCAAAACTCGTTGAGGTAATACGCTCGCATCTTGAGCCATCTGTTAACGCAGAATTTAGACTTTTAACCATTGAGGTTGCTAGTATCGCTTCCTTAAATGCATCTCGCAGAGCTATGATTTTTGGATTATGCATATTCCCAGCAGAGGCTAATGCCTCGGCTTGTAAGCGTGGATATTTCGCCTCTAAATATTTGTGCAGCTCAGCCTGCATCTTCTCGTCTTTTTCTGTTGGAAAAAACCTAAAATGCTCGATCCAGACACCTTTAGGTATTGAGTTTATAGCAAGTGGTAAAGAATACTCACCTGAAGGTTTTTTTGTAAGTACTGCCCATTCATCTTTTTGAATGTAGACATCCCACATTGTGTCACTCTCCAAACATAAGGCTGGGTAAAGCATGCTCAATAATAGAAAAAGTACTTTCATAGTTCTGACACCTAACGTCCAAATAATGGGCTAAAACATGTGGGCTAAACTTGATCGGAGCGAAAGCCCATATGTTTTATTCCTTATAAATTTGCTTGTTAAGTAGATTTTCATCAAGCTGGATTTCCAAGTTATTCATAAGCTCATCAGTAAGCTTTTGATGTTCATCTTTACTTACATAATTAGTTTGACCTTGGATATTAGCAGTCAATTGGTTTGTAATTTCTCCATAGACTTTAATTAGTCTGGCTTTTAATAAAGCTATATTTTCGCTCGTCATTGAGTTTTTAAGAGCAAATGGCTTGCTTTTGCTCATTGGTCCATAATTGCCTTCCCAAATTGCATTTCCGGACTCAGATTTTAATGTGGCTTTGAGCTGAGGAACAAAAATCAGACCTTTTTCATTGGAAAATATAATGCACCATGGCTCAAGTGTTATTACTTGATTTTTTATATTAGAGTTTAAGTGAATTGACTTTATTTCTGATATTAACTCAGAGTGTGAATTTAACGAATCCAATAGAATTCTAGCCAAATCAAAATTTTCTTTTAGCTCAGTTTCCAAGCGCCCTTCTAAGTTTTTTTCATTTAATAAATCAGATGCTAATACGCCTAAAATGCCTAAATATAGACCAATATCATCAGAAGACTCAGACCAATTAGCGACTACAAAACCTGTATCTTCAATTCTTCTATCGCCTGGAGCTAAGCTAAGATCACTCCATTTGATATTCAAAACATCTAGTTTTATTTCTTTGGCGGACTCAATGGGAATGGCTCCGCCTTTTGGGGTAGATTGGCAACCCATAGTGAAGAGGGATAAGGTAATTATGATGAAATACTTGAGGTACACTCTGAGTTATCCTTGTCTACCTAACGCCGCAAGCGGCGAGCGTAAGCGAGTCCAGCACCTAAGGTGCGATGCTGACTTGCCTTGTTAGTTATTTTTCGTTTCACGCAACTCTTGCGTTGCAGTTTCTGGATTAACCAATCCAAGCGAGTAATTACCAGAAATACTGGCTACCCCCCCAAGATAAGCTGAGTTAGCAAGCTCTGCAGTTAAGCGAACAAAATAAGTGTTATTGGCTTGAGCATCGAAAGAGATTTGCAATGGTCCTGCACGCCAGTTGGACATAATACCGCCCTCTTTAACTGCGATTATCGTATTGCCTGGATTAAGGTCCAATATATGAAAGCCGCCATTACTGATTTCAAAACCATCTACCCCATTTATCTGTACCATAGGAGCAGCGGCGCCATCCAGCATGGCCCAAGGACGATAAAAATACACTTTAGCTTTATTTACCTCAGGCGCTTCCGTTTGAGTAAATTTGGGGCCTGTAGCACTACAACCAGTAAGAGACGCAATCATAACTAACAAAAAAATAAATTTCTTAAACATCTACAAAGCTCCATCTCTACGAAAACTAACACCCGGCCTTGGGGCGGACTTGTAGTCGCGAAGCGGCAGAAAGCCTTCCCAGCACCGAAGGGGTGACAACGGCCGTTCTTTAGGCACTTGAACGTTGCCAAATACGGTAAAGGCCTTCGATGTCAGACGAACACAAAAAAGGCATTGCTTCTTTAATTTGCTCCAACGGCCAATCCCACCACTGCATCTCCAGTAACATTGAAATTTGATGTTCTGAGAACCGCTTTCTTATCGCTTTTGCCGGGTTTCCGCCAACAATCGCGTAAGGCTCTACATCTTTGGTCACCAAAGCCCGGCTACCAATCACTGCTCCATGACCGACCTTTACTCCGGGCATAATCATTGCCTCCGAACCGATCCACACGTCGTTTCCTATAACGGTATCACCTGCACTTAGGAAAGCATCAGCTGATTCCGAAAATGCAGGCTCTTCATTCATGTAGAAGAAAGGGAATGATGTAACCCAATCATGCCGGTGCCCTTGATTGCCAGCCATGATAAAGGATGAGCCTGTTCCTATGGAGCAAAAGCTTCCAATAATTAATTTATCAACGTCATCGCGATCTGGCAGGAGGTAGCGGGCGCATTCATCAAATGAATGTCCATGGTAATAGCCTGAATAGTAGCTATAACGACCTACCTTGATATTCGGGTTCTTAATCTGTTCAGTGAGAGGTTTACCCTTAAACGGACTCTCAAAATAATTTTTCATATAATTTTATACCAAAATTTCAGAGCGACATTGCGGCCTAACGCTGATGGCAACCAGCGTAGGAGGGCAGCGGAGGGCACCAAAAGCGCCACGCTTTTGGCGGCCGGTTGACCGACTAGTTATGTGCCGGTGACACACTTAAGCTCCTTAACGACCATTTTATGCTGGGAGTCAGATGCTGATAAATTCGCAGCGTCTTGAAACATCGCCCTCTCTAGAAACCAATCATCTGCTATCGACACTACCGTGGATAGCTCTTTGTAGTGGCACACTAATTTTGGCCACCTAAATAGAGGTGATATTATTACCTCGTAGATGACTTTAGGTGAACACATGAGATCGACAACCAGAAAAACATTTAGTGCTGAATTCAAACTTGAAGCAGCCCAATTAGTCCTCGATAAAAACCATAGCATCATCGAAGCTGCAAAGGCGATGAACGTAGGTAAGTCCACTATGGATAAATGGGTGAGACAGTTAAAACTAGAACGCCAGGGTGGCACAC